>NZ_JAGPXP010000042.1:0-38053 GCF_018070485.1 Micromonospora sp. C41
GGGCGCGGCGCGCCGGCCTCGGGACCGCCGGGGCGCACCGGCGGCGCGGCCGGGCCGAGCTGGTCGGGACCGCGCCGGGTCACCGGAGGACGCGGACCGGGCCGGCCGCCGGGCATCGGGGGCGGCGCGTCAGCCGGGCGGCCGGGTGGCATCTCCGGACCGGGCCGGGCGGCGCCCGCGTCCGCTGCGGAACGCCCGGCGACAGGTGGTACGTCCGCGCCGGGCCGGACGTGACCGGGCCCGGCCGGTCCTCCGCGGCCCACGCCCGGCGGGGACGCCGGGCCGCCACGACCGGAAACGGGCGGTTGCGTCGGGTCGGTGCGGCCGTCCGGCACCGGCCCGGCCGGTTGGGGACGGCCGGGGGGCGGGGCGGCGGGAGACGACGGACCGGGCCGGGCGGACGACGGAGGCGCCGCCGGGCCGGGCCGACCGGAGACGGGTGGCTGCGGGCCCGGGTGACCGGCCAGGGGCGGCTGCGGGCCCGGGTGACCGGACGCGGGCGGCTGCGGACCCGGCCGGCCGGGTGGTTGCGGGCCCGGCGCCGGGGGCCGCGGAGCGGACCGGGCGGGCATCCCCGGCCCGGCGGCGGGCGGAGGCATGCCGGGCCCGGCGGCCGGACCCGGTGCTGCTCCCGGCCGGCCCGGCGCGGGCGCGGAGGAATCCCCCTCCGGTCCGAGTTCGCCGCCCTGCTGCTTGGCGGTACGCAGATCGTCGATCCAGCCGAGTTCCTCGCCGACGACGGTCGGGTCGAGCTCGGGCTCGGCCCGGCCGCGTCCCCACCGGCGGCCCTTGGCCCGCGGATCGCGCCGCTCGTCGGGGCCGTCCGCCGGCCGCTCCGGACCACGCGCCATCACTACTGACCCCCCTCGGCGGCGTCGCTGCCGCCCTCACTCGCCCCGCTGGCCTGCTCGCCGCCGCCCACCCGGGCCCCGTTCACGGCGGCCGGGGCGCCGGCCTCCGCCCGGGTCGCCGGTGCCGGCAGCCCACGGACGATCCGGCGCAGCAGCGGCAGCCGGGTGGCCACCGCCCGCTCCGCGCCGTGCCCACTGGGCTGGTAGTAGTCGGTCCCGACGAGGTCGTCCGGAGCGTACTGCTGGGTGACCACCCCCCGGTGGTCGTCGTGCGGGTAGCGGTAGCCGGCCCCGTGCCCGAGTCCGCGCGCGCCGGAGTAGTGGGCGTCGCGCAGCCCGCGCGGCACCGGGCCGCCACGACCGGCGCGTACGTCGGCGACAGCGGCGCCGATCGCGGCGGTGGCCGAGTTCGACTTCGGCGCGGTGGCCAGGTGGATGACCGCCTGGGCCAGGTTGAGCTGCGCCTCCGGCAGGCCCACGTACTCGACCGCGTGGGCGGCGGCGGTGGCCACCGTCAGCGCGGTGGGATCGGCCATGCCGACGTCCTCGCTGGCGAAGATCACCAGCCGGCGGGCGATGAACCGGGCGTCCTCGCCGGCCACCAGCATCCGGGCCAGCCAGTGCAGCGCCGCGTCCACGTCGGAGCCGCGCATGCTCTTGATGAACGCGCTGGTCACGTCGTAGTGCGCGTCGCCGTCGCGGTCGTAGCGCACCGCCGCCACGTCGACCGCCTGCTCCGCCACGGCCAGGTCGATCCGGCCTGCGCCGAGCGCGGTCGCGGTGGCCGCGGCCGCCTCCAGCGCGGTGAGCGCCTTGCGTACGTCGCCCCCGGCGAGCCGGACCAGGTGGTCCTCCGCCTCCTCGGCCAGCACCAGCGCGCCGCCGAGGCCGCGCTCGTCGGCGACCGCGCGGCGCAGCAGCCCGCGTACGTCGTCGTCGTCGAGGGCCTGGAGGGTGAGCAGCACGCACCGCGACAACAAGGGCGAGATGACCGAGAAGTACGGGTTCTCCGTGGTCGCCGCCAGCAGCGTGACAGTACGGTCCTCGACGGCGGCGAGAAGCGAGTCCTGCTGGGTCTTGCTGAACCGGTGCACCTCGTCGATGAACAGCACCGTCGGCGGGCCGCCGGAGCGGCGCTGCCGCCGCGCGGTCTCGATCACCGCGCGGACGTCCTTCACGCCGGCGGTCAGCGCGGACATCGCCACGAACCGCCGGTCGGTGGCCCGGGCCACGAGATGCGCGATCGTGGTCTTGCCGCTGCCCGGCGGCCCCCAGAGGATGACCGACATCGGCGCCGCGCCCTCGACCAGCTGACGCAGCGGCGCGCCCGGTGCGAGCAGGTGCTCCTGCCCGACCAGCTCGTCGATGCCGGCCGGCCGCATCCGCACCGGCAGGGGCGAGTCCGCCCGGGCGTCGGTGAAGCCGTCGGCGCCGCTCGCGCCCGCGGGTGCTCCGGCGGGCTCGCCGAGGGTGAAGAGGGCGTCCGATTCCATCACGAGAACAGTACCGGGCCGGGCCGACGGCGCCGGAATCGCGCCGCCGACCCGACCCGGGTGGTCGTTTCCGGTCAGCCGCGACCCGGCCGCCGGCCCCGGTACCAGCGGCCGCCACCGCCGCCGCGCGGGCCGGAGCCGACGCCGGCCAGGTAGAGCGAGAGCAGCAGGAAGCCGATGAGCATGAGCGTCGAGGTGCTGAACAGATCGGGCGCGCCGAGGTCGGTGTTCATGAAGTCGAGCAGCAGCGCGAAACCGAACACGATGGCCGCGAGAATGGCGAGCATGTCGTTCCTCCGGTGGGGGTTCCCAGCAGGTCGGCGACGGATGTACCCAATCGGTCTGTTCGTCAATCTCCACCCTGGAACAGGAGATGGGCGGCCTCCGATACGAGCCGCGGGCGCTCGTAGGCTGGCGCAATGATCACTGTCGACGAGGCGCTGACCGGGCGCGAGGCGCTGCTCGCCGCGGCCGGCGACCACCCGTACGCCCGGCACGCGCTGCGGCGCGACCAGGCCGTACGCGGATGGCGGCACGGCGGCGCGGTCGGGTGGCTGCTCCCGCCGGGCGAGTGGTCGGCCGGCGGGGCGGTCGGCGCCCCCGGCCCGGCGATCGACGTCTTCGCCGCCCACCGGGCGGACGGGACGCTGCGAGCCGGTCAGTCGATCAACCTGCCCCACGCCGACCCGGACGAGGTGGCCGCGCGGCTGCCGGTGGCCCGGCTGATCGACTGGGACTTCCTCTGGACCACCGCGCCGCCGCCGCACCAGCCGGAGCAGGAGCGGGTGGAGCGGCTCACCGCTGCCGACCACCCCGCCCTGACCGCGCTGATCGAGGAGGCGTTCCCGAGCACCACCTCCCGGCCGGGCGAGCCGGGCATCGTCGACTGGTACGGGATCCGCGACGGGGACCGCCTGCTCGCCTGCGGCGCGGATCGCAGCCGCGCCGACATCGGCTTCCTGGCCGGGTTGACCGTCGCGCCCGGGCTTCGCGGCCGGGGGCTGGGCGCGGCGCTGACCGCCGGAATGACTGACGCCCTGTTCGCCCGGTACGACACGGTGGCGCTGGGCGTCTACCCGGACAACCTGGGCGCGATCCGGCTCTACCGGCGGCTCGGCTTCACCGCCACCGAACGCCGCACCTCGATCAGGCTGGCCTGACGCTGCCGGCACCCGGCCAGGGCTGCGATCGGAAGCGGGCGCGTCGAACCGGTGAGTGGAACGTCATGGGTGTCAAACGGGAGCCGAGACACCCATGACGTTCCACCCGCGGGGCGGTGACCCGCACGGCGATGCCGGGAACGTTGCTGCCGACAACGCCGGCACCACTCGGCCGCCGCCGGGCGACGCCCGCCGTCGGGACGCCGGGACGCCGGGACGGCCCAACCACTGCCGGACGACGCCCGCAGGACTCAGTCGCGGCCGGGTGACGCCGGCACGACCACCGGCCCGGGCCCGCCAGTGACGGCAGCCGCGTCCGCGCCGACGGCGGCGCCACGGTCCGCCGCGTCGAGGGGCGGCTCGGACGCCAGGCCGGCGTGGCCGGGGCCGCCGCCCGTCACCTCCGGCGTCACGTCGACCGCCGAGGGGGTACGGCGGGCGGCGCGCCAGGCCGGCAGGTAGAGCGGCGCGGCCACGGCGAGCACCACCCCGCCGACGATCATGGCGGTGCTGACGCTCGTGGCGTCGGCCAGCGCGGTGAGCGTGACCGCGCCGAGCGCGCCGGCCGGCTGGCCGGCCATCGAGTTGAGCGACAGCACGCTGGTGCGGTACGGCCCGTCGACCTGCCGGTGCAGCAGTCCCATGTGCAGCGGGTTCGACGCGCCGTGCACGGTGTAGCAGGCCAGGTACGCGATGAGGATGCCGACCGGCCCGGCCAGCAGGCCCATGCCGACCACTGTGACGCCCTGGAGGATCCGCATCAGCGCGGCGGCCGGGGCGGCGCCGAGGCGGCGCAGCAGGAACGGGGTGAGCGCGGCGCCGGCGGCGTTCGCGAGCCAGGCCGCGGTGCCGGCGGGGCCGAGCAGCGCCGCGGCGCGGGCCGGGTCGTCGAGCACCTCGGCGAGGCGTACCGGCAGCAGCGACTCGAAGGTGACCATGCCGAAGCCCCAGAACAGCTCGACGGCGACCAGGGCCGCCAGCACCCGGTTTCGGCGCAGCAGCCCGACGGCCTGCCCGACCATCCGGGGCGCGTCGACCACGGAGGCGCGCAGCGCGGCCGGGCCGGACGCGGGCCGCCGCTCGGCCATCAGCGCGAGCAGCGCCACGATGGACACGGCCTGGAGCACGGCGGCGACGATCACCGGCAGCGCGAGGGCGCTGACCGGGCCGACCGGGCCGAGCGCGACGAGGCCGCCGCTGAGCAGGGCGCCGGCGCCGATGGCGACACCGATCACGGTGCCGGCCCAGCCGAGGCCGCGTTCGTACTCGGCTTTCGGGTCGGCGGCGAGCGTCGCGTCGACGTACCAGGATTCCATCGGGCCGCTGTCGAGCGCCCGGTAGACGCCCTGCAGCGCCCAGACCAGGAAGAACATCCAGAACGAGTCGGCCACCGCCATCAGCGCCAGCGAGCCGAGGCCGATGGCCCAGGCGGCGACCAGCACGGGTTTGCGGCCGAGCGCGTCGGCGAAGCCGCCGGTGGGCAGTTCCAGCGCCAGCACGACGAGGCCCTGCGCGGTGGCGACCAGGCCGATCTGGGACAGCGTGAGGCCGCGCTCCTGCATCAGCAGGACCATCACCGGCATGAGCAGGCCGCTCGGTAGCCAGCGCAGGCCGTACAGCGTGAGGTAGCGGATCCGGATCTGGCGTACGGACAGCGCGGTCACGGCTTCTCCTCGGCGGGTGGCGGGGTGGACCGGGGGAACGCCGCGTCCATCGGGAGGGCGGCGAGGTAGAGCTGCACCGTCTCGGCGTCGGGGTCGTCCGGGTCGGTCTCGTCGCGGTGCCGCTCGAAGACCGCGAAGACCTCCTCCTGGATCGCCTTGAGGCGGTCCACCGGAATCCGCATGAAGAAGTCGCCCATGCCGAACGCGTCACGCCAGGCCGGCGACCACCGGTGCCGCTGGGCGAACCAGCGTTCGGCGTGCCCGGCGAAGAAGCGGACGTAGTCCGCCTCGACCCACTCGATGGCCGCCCGCGAGTCGGGGTCGTCGTCGAAGTCGCTGGACTCCCAGCTGGTGACGTCGTGCGCGGCCCGCCAGTAACGCTGCCGGCCGGTGCCGAGGCTCGGGTCCTCGACCACGAGGCCGACCTCGGCGAGTTGGCGCAGGTGGTAACTGGTCGCGCCGCTGTTGGTGCCGAGCGCCTCGGCGAGGGTGGTGGCGGTGGCCGGGCCCACCACGCGCAGCGCCCCGATCAGCCGCATGCGCAGCGGCTGGGCCAGCGCGCGGACCTGACGGTGGTCGATGCGTACGGTGCGCTTCTTCTCCTCCATGAGATGCACAATATCTGTGCACACTTTCCATGCACAAGATACTTGCAAAGAATCTGTGCAACTATCCGTACAGCTCGGTGATCCCGCGCAGCCGGGTCCGCAGCAGGCCCGCGGCGCGGGCGGAGTCCAGCACCACCTCCCCCGGGCGGCGCAGCCCGGCGGCGGCGATCGTGGTCGTCCGCAGCCCGCCCGTATCCACCCCGTCGTGCCGGGCCACCAGCAGCCCCAGCTCGGCGCGGCTCACCGCGTCCGGCCCGGCCACGTTCAGCAGCCCGGCATAGTCGCCCGGCACCAGCTCCAGCACCGCGCCGGCGAGGTCGGCGACGTGCACCGGGCAGCGCAGCTCGTCGGTGAACAGCGTGGCCCGCCCCGCGAGGGCCTCCCGGCAGAGCTGGATCTGCTTGCTGCCCTCCCCCACGATCAGCGACGTACGCACCAGCGCCGCGCCCGGATCGACCGCCCGCACCGCCGTCTCCGCCGCCGCCTTCGCCGCCCCGTACGCGTGCAGCGGCGTGGGCACGTCCTCGTCCGCGTACGGCGCAGGCCGCCCGGCGTGCAGCGCGTCGCTGGACAGGTGCACCAGCCGGGCGTCCACCTCGGCGGCGGCCACCGCGATGTGGGCCGCCCCGTCCGCCGTGACCGCCCAGTCGTCGTACCGGTAGGGGGTGGCGACGACCGCGTCGGGGCGTACCCGGGTCAGCAGCTCCCGCACGGCGGCGCGGTCGGTCACGTCGAGCCGGTGCGGCGCGACGCCGGGCACCGCGACGGCGGCGCGGTGGTACGTGCCGGCGACCCGGTGCCCGGCGGCAACCGCCTGCCGGCACACCTCGGCGCCGAGGAAGCCGCTGGCTCCCACCACGAGCAGGTTCATGTCGTCTCCCCCGAAGATCGAAAAAGGCCCGCGTCATCATGACGCGGGCCAGTTCCGGAAAGCGAGGATCAGACGGGGTCGGCCACCGGGGCGGCCGGGCCGGCGGTGCCGGCGTGCGGACCGGCCGGGGCCTTCGGCTTGGCGTCGATGCCGGCCTCGGCGCGCTGCTGCCCGGTGATCGGGGTGGGCGCGCCGGTCAGCGGGTCGAAGCCGCCGCGGGTCTTCGGGAACGCGATGACCTCGCGGATCGAGTCGGCGCCGGCCAGCAGCATGCAGACCCGGTCCCAGCCGAACGCGATGCCGCCGTGCGGCGGGGCGCCGTACTTGAATGCCTCCAGCAGGAAGCCGAACTTGTCCTGCGCCTCGTCGGCGGTGATGCCGAGCAGGTCGAACACCCGCTGCTGTACGTCGCCGCGATGGATACGGATCGAGCCGCCGCCGATCTCGTTGCCGTTGCAGACGATGTCGTACGCGTACGCCAGCGCCCGGTCCGGCGCGTCCTCGAACCGGTCCACCCACTCGGCGTTCGGCGAGGTGAACGGGTGGTGCACGGCGGTCCAGCCGCCCTCGTCGGTGCGTTCGAACATCGGCGCGTCGACGACCCAACAGAACGCCCAGGCGCTCTCGTCGATCAGGTTCGACCGCTTGGCGATCTCGATCCGGGCCGCGCCGAGCAGCTCCTGCGCCTCGCGGGTGTTCGTGCTCGCGGCGAAGAAGATCGCGTCGCCGGGCTTCGCGCCGACCGCGTCGGCCAGACCGGACAGGTGCGCCTCGGACAGGTTCTTCGCCACCGGGCCGCGCGGCTCGCCGGTCTCGGCGTCCAGCACCACGTACGCCAGGCCGCGCGCGCCGCGCGCCTTGGCCCAGTCCTGCCAGCCGTCCAGCTCCTTGCGGGTCTGCGCCGCGCCGCCGGGCATGACCACCGCGCCGACGTAGCCGCCCGCGTCGATCGCGCCGGCGAACACCCGGAACTCGGTGCCGCGCAGGTAGTCGGTCAGCTCGGTCAGCTCCACGCCGTAGCGCAGGTCCGGCTTGTCAGAGCCGTACCGGGACATGGCGTCGTGCCAGGTGATGCGCGGGATCGGCCGGGCGATCTCGTAGCCGGCGAGGTCCTTCCACAGCGCCGAGACGATCGCCTCGCCGAGGTCGATCACGTCGTCCTCGGTGACGAACGACATCTCGATGTCGAGCTGGGTGAACTCCGGCTGCCGGTCGGCACGGAAGTCCTCGTCGCGGTAGCAGCGGGCGATCTGGTAGTACCGCTCCATGCCGCCGACCATGAGCAGCTGCTTGAACAGCTGCGGCGACTGCGGCAGCGCGTACCAGCTGCCCGGCTGCAGCCGCACCGGCACCAGGAAGTCGCGCGCGCCCTCCGGGGTGGAGCGGGTGAGCGTCGGCGTCTCGATCTCCAGGAAGTCCCGCTCGTGCAGCACACCACGGGCGATCTGGTTGGCCCGCGAGCGCAGCCGCATGGCCTTCGCCGGGCCGCCCCGGCGCAGGTCCAGGTAGCGGTACTTGAGCCGGATGTCGTCGCCGGCCTCGATCTGGTCGTCCACCGGCAGCGGCAGCGGCGCGGCCTCGGAGAGCACCTCCAGCGCGGACGCGGTCACCTCGACCTCGCCGGTGGGCAGGTCCGGATTCTCGTTGCCCTCGGGGCGGCGGGTCACCTCGCCGGTGACCTTGACGCAGAACTCGTTGCGCAGCGCGTGCGCGTCCTCCTCGCGGAAGACCACCTGCACGACACCGGAGGCGTCGCGCAGGTCGACGAAGATGACACCGCCGTGGTCGCGCCGGCGGGCCACCCACCCGGCGAGCGTCACCGTCGAGCCGGCGTCCGCGGCGCGCAGGCTTCCGGCATTGTGGGTACGGATCACGGCTGGCGTCTCCTCAATCTGGTCCACTCACTGCTCCCCCGCATTCTGTCAGGGCGGGCGGGCCCGCTCCCGGGCACCCGTCGAGCCGGTCCGCCCCGGCGGTGGCGAAAGCGCCGTGCGGGCCGGGTCCGGCGGTCTACCGTGGCCGGGTGCGTGCCGTACCGAGCTGGGCCGTGGTCACCGCGGCCGCCGCGCCCGCGCTGCTGGTCACGGGCTGGACGGTCGCGGGCGCCCGCCAGGGGCCGGGGTACGACCCGGTGCGGGACACGATCAGTGAGCTGGCCGGCGAGGGCGCGACCGATCCGTGGCTGATGGGCGGCGCGCTGGTGCTGCTCGGCTGCTGCTACGCCGCCACCGCCGCCGCGCTGCACGCCGCCGGGCTGCCCAGCCGCTTCCTGCTCGCGGTCGGCGGGGTGGCCACCGTCGCGCTGGTCGCGTTCCCCCGCCCGCAGGTTGGTGGCTCCCCGGCGCACGGCGTGGTCGCGACGGTGGCGGTGCTCGCGTTGTCGCTGTGGCCGGCCGGGACGGCGCTGCGGCTGCCCCGCAGAGTCCCGCGCGAGGTGGCCGCCTCCCCGGCCGGCACGCCGCCGTGGGCGTTCCGCCGGCCGGTGGCGCTGGCCGTGACGGCGGCGCTGCTGGCGTTGTTCGGCTGGTCGGTGGCGGAGGTGACCGGCGGCTCCCGGACCGGGCTGGCCGAGCGGGTGGCAGCGCTCGCGGTGACGCTCTGGCCGCTGGCGGCGGTGCTGTCGGCGCGGCGGGCCCACCGGCACTGGACGGCCCGGCCGTCGGACCCGCCCCGCCCGGACGGGCCGCCGATCGGCCCGGGCCGTCTTGGAGCGGGCGCCTGAGCGGGTACGCGGAACGGGCCGCCGGTCGCCCGGCGGCCCGTTGGATGCGATGCGTGGATCAGAAGACGCTCACGCCGTAGACGCTGAGCGGCTCGGTGACCGGCTGGAAGTAGGTGGTACCGCCGGAGGAGCAGTTGCCGCTGCCGCCGGAGGTGAGGCCCAGGGCGGTGGTGCCGGCGAACAGCGAGCCGCCGCTGTCGCCCGGCTCGGCGCAGACGGTGGTGCGGATGAGACCGGAGACGCTGCCCTCGGCGTAGTTCACGGTCGCGTTGAGCGCGGTCACGCTGCCGCTCTTCACGCCGGTGGTGCTGCCGGAACGGCGGACGGACTGGCCGACGTAGGCGTTGCCGGCCGAGGTGATGTCCTGGGTGCTGCCGTTGTAGAGCGAGACGTTACCGGCCGCGTTGGCCGAGTTGCTGTGCCGGACGATGCCGTAGTCGTTGCCCGGGAAGCTGGTGCCGGTCCGGGTGCCGAGCACGGTGGTACGGCTGGAGTTGGAGTACCAGGTCGAGCCGATGTTGGTGCAGTGCCCGGCGGTGAGGAAGTAGTACGTCGAGCCGCTGCGCACGTTGAAGCCGAGCGAGCAGCGTCCGCCGCCGGCGTAGATGGCCTGGCCGCCGGAGATCCGGGTGCTCAGCACGCCCGCCTCGGCCTCGATGCGGATCGCGCCGTTGTGCCGGGCGGCGGCCGCCTTGACCCGCTCCAGCTTGGCGCCGGTGACGGTGCTGTCGACGGAGACGACGACCTGGTTCGTGGCCGGGTCGGTCCACCAGGCGGTGCCGGGGATCTTGGCGGAGCGCTCCAGCTCGCCGGTGGCGGCGTTCAGCTTGTCCGCGCCGCGCGCCACGATCTTCGGGATGGCGCCGGCGTCGCGCACCTGGCGAGCGGTGGCGGTGTCGGTCACCGTGACGATCATCTTGCCGCTGGCGTCGGCGTACGTGCCGGCCGCGCGGGCGCCGAGCTTCTCGACGAGGGTGGCGGCGGCGTCCGGCGAGAGGGCCGTGGGGGCGGCCTGCGCGGGTGCGCCGAGCAGCGAGCCGGTGACCAGGGTGCCGGCGACGGCTACTGCGGCGGCGCGGCGGAGCGTGGACCTCGTGGGTCGCATGTAACAACCTCCGAATGGGGGTGAACGGGCGCTGTCATGGGGGCGCGCCCGAGGACAACCCGGGCGACCTGGGGAAACCGCCCGGGTGCCCAAAGTATTCACACATTTAAGATCGTAAACAAGACATGGCTTTGCCCGGATTCGCACCAGCGCCCGATGTAACGCCCCAGCAACAACATCGACTCAAGGTGTCAGAGCCGGGGATCGACCCACGTCGACGTGCTGGGGGCAGGCGCGGCGAACGGTCAGGCGCGCGGGCGGTCAGGCGCGCGGGGCGGTCAGGCGCGGCGGTGGGCGCCGGGGCCGGGACGGGGCAGCACGTCGCGCGCCTCGGTGATCTCGTGCCCCTCGGCGCAGCGCAGCTCGACCCGGACCTCGGCGCCACAGTCACGATGCGCCACGCTCAGCGGGGAGCCCTCCGGGTCGGCCAGGTAGCGGTCACCCCAGCCGAGCACGGCGACGAGCACCGGCCACAGGTCCAGCCCCATCTCGGTGAGCCGGTACTCGTGACGCGGCCGGCTGCCCGGCTCCCGGTACGGCTCGCGACGCAGCACCCCGCGCTCGACGAGCATGGCGAGCCGGTTGGTCAGCACCTGGCGCGGGATGCCGGTGCGCACCCGCATGTCGTCGAAGCGGCGTACGCCGTTGAAGACCTCGCGCAGCACGACCAGGGTCCACCGCTCGCCGAGGACCTCCATGGCGCGCGCGATGGTGCAGTTCTCGACCGACCAGTCCAGTGCCGCGGGTCTCATCCGACCAGGCTAGGTCTGATTGACAGACTCAGCAACGCGCTGCCAGGCTGAGTCCATGACGCAGACGCAGGAACGCTCGCGCACGTTCACCTGGTCCGACCCGGCCGCCGGGGCCGCCCACCTGGGCCGGCGCAGCGGCCTGGAACTGATGCGGGCGATGATCGCCGGCGAGCTGGCCGCCCCGCCGATCATGCACCTGATCGACATGTCCCGGATGGAGGCCGAGGAGGGGCGCGTGGCGGTCGAGCTGCTGCCGCAGGAGTTCCACTACAACCCGCTCGGCACGGTGCACGGCGGCGTCCTCTCCACGCTGCTGGACACCGCCGCGGCCTGCGCCGTGCACACCACGCTGCCGCCCGGGGTCGGCTACACGTCGCTCGACCTCAACGTGAAGTTCCTGCGCCCGGTAACAGTCGACACCGGCACACTGCGCTGCGAGGGCACGGTGCTCCAGCGGGGCCGCCGCACCGCCCTGGCCGAGGCCCGCCTCACGGACCCCGCCGACCGCCTGGTGGCCCACGCCACCTCAACCTGCCTGATCTTCCCCCTCCCCTGACCACCGCACCCCGCGCCCCCGCCGCGCCCGGCGATCTTGCGGTTGCGGCCCCCGCAGCGCCGGTTTCGCGGCATTCGCGGGGGCCGTGAGTGCAAGATCGCGCGGGAGAGAGGGGGGCGGGGTCAGCGGGTTGCGGCCAGGCGGGCTGCTCGGGCTGCGCGCTTCTCCTCGAAGCGGGACGCCTGGGTCTCCAGCATGTCCAGGTGGGCGGCGATCTGGTCGCGGGCGGTCTCGCCGTCGGCGTTCAGGCCGGTCACGTCGAACAGGTTCCACTGGCGCAGCACCGGCATCACCACCTCGTCGCGGTGCTGGCGCAGGTCGTAGATGCCGGCCAGCGCGATCGCCACCGACTTGCGGGCGAAGCCGTCGATGCCCACGCCCGGCATCTGGAAGTTGGCCAGCACGTCGGCGACCGCGCGCATGGCCTGCGACGGGGCCAGCTCGAACGCCGCGCCGAGCAGGTTGCGGTAGAAGACCATGTGCAGGTTCTCGTCCGCCGCCACCCGGGCCAGCAGCGCCTCGCACGTCGGGTCGCCGGTGGCCCGGCCCGTGTTGCGGTGCGAGATGCGGGTCGCCAGCTCCTGGAACGACACGTACGCCAGCGAGTGCAGCATCTCCTGGTCGTGGACGTTCTGGTAGCCCGCCGACATGTGCACCATGCGGGCCCGCTCCAGCGCCACCGGGTCCACCGACCGGGTCACCGTCAGGTAGTCGCGGATCGCCGTGCCGTGCCGCCCCTCCTCGGCGGTCCACCGGTGCACCCAGGTGCCCCACGCGCCGTCGCGCCCGAACAGGGTGGCGATCTCGTGGTGGTACGAGGGCAGGTTGTCCTCGGTGAGCAGGTTGACGATCAGCGCCGTCCGGGCCACCTCGGGCAGCGTCGAGTCCTCCGGCGACCAGGCCTCGCCGCCCAGCGGGCCGTCGAAGGTGCGGCCCTCGCTCCACGGCACGTACTCGTGCGGGAACCACTCCTTGGCCAGCGACAGGTGGCGGTCGAGGTTCTTCTCGACCACCGGCTCGAGTTCGGTGAGCAGAGCGGTCTGGCTGAGCACGGTCACGACGTTCTCCCTACGGTGGCGTAACTTACGCCACCGTAGGTCCAAACGCCTTCAGACGCCAGTGCCGGCCGGGCCGACCAGCGGCTTCAGGTCCGCCCGGGGCGGCGTCCACTCGCCCGCCGAAGCGGCCACCTGCTCACCGGAACGGATGTCCTTGACCTCGTCGCCGTCCGCGCCGGGGAACCAGACGTACGGGATGCCGCGCCGCTCGGCGTACCGGATCTGCTTGCCGAACTTGGCCGCCGACGGGGACACCTCGGTCGGCACACCGCGCGACCGCAGCGCCGCCGCGACCGCGTCACTGGCCGCCCGGTCCTCCTCGGCGGTGACCGCCACCAGCACACAGGTCGGCACCGAGCGGGACACCGACAGCGCCTCGGCGCCGAAGAGCAGGCCGAGCAGCCGGGTCACCCCGATCGAGATGCCCACCCCGGGGAACCGGACGTTGCCGGAGCTGGCCAGGTTGTCGTACCGGCCGCCGGAGCAGATCGACCCGAACCGCTCGTAGCCGATCATCTGCGTCTCGTAGACCGTACCCGTGTAGTAGTCCAGGCCCCGCGCGATGCGCAGGTCGGCCACGCAGAGGCCGGGCGCGTGCGCGGCGGCGGTCTCCACCACGGCGGCCAGCTCCGCGATGCCCTCGTCCAGCAGCGGATCGCTCACCCCGAGGCCGCGCACCGCGTCGGCGAAGGAGGCGTTTGGCGCGGAGATCTCGGCCAGCGACAGCACGGCCTTGGCCTGCGCCTCACTCGCCCCGGCGGTACTCGCCAGCAGCTCCGTCACCCCGGCCGGGCCGATCTTGTCGAGCTTGTCGACGGCGCGCAGCCCCGCCTCCGTGTCGGTCAGCCCGATGCCCCGGTAGAAGCCCTCGCAGATCTTGCGGTTGTTGACCTGGATACGCACCGGCGGGATCGGCAGCGACCGCAGCGCGTCACCGATGACCAGCGGCATCTCCGCCTCGTAGTGCGCGGGCAGCGTGTCCCGGTCGACGATGTCGATGTCGGCCTGGAGGAACTCCCGGTAGCGGCCCTCCTGCGGGCGCTCACCCCGCCACACCTTCTGGATCTGGTAGCGGCGGAACGGGAACTGCAGCTTGCCGGCGTTCTCCAGCACGTAGCGGGCGAACGGCACGGTCAGGTCGAAGTGCAGGCCGAGCGCGTCGTCACCGGCCGGCCCGTCGGCGTCGGCCTGCAACCGGCGCAGCAGGTACACCTCCTTGGAGGTCTCCCCCTTGCGCAGGAGCTGGTCCAGCGGCTCCACCGAGCGGGTCTCCAGCGGCGCGAAGCCGTACAGCTCGAACGTGGCGCGGATCCGGTCGAGCACGAACTGCTCGATCATCCGCTGCGCCGGCGTCCACTCGGGGAAGCCGGAAATGGGCGTGGGCTTGCTCATCACGAACTCCTTGAGAACCCGCGCGGGCGCGGGTGAGGGTCTAGAGGCCTCGGGTGGGCGCGGCCGGGCGCGCGCCGCCGGTGCCCGCCACCTCGACGAGGTACGGGTTGGTCGCGCGCTCGCGGCCGATAGTGGTCGCGGGGCCGTGGCCGGGCAGGACGACTGTGTCGTCGGCCAGCGGGAGCACCTTGTCCCGCAGGCTGGACAGCATCCGGGGCATGCTGCCGCCCGGCAGGTCGGTACGGCCGATCGAGCCGGCGAACAGCACGTCACCGGAGAGGCAGAACTGCTCCGCCTCCCAGGGCGAGCCGGCGCCGGGCAACCGGAACAGCACCGACCCGCCGGTATGGCCGGGGGCGTGGTCGACGGTGATCTCCAACCCGGCCAGCGACAGCGTCGCGCCGTCGGTCAGCTCGGCCACGTCGTCCGGCTCGGCGTACGGCAGCCGGCCGCCGAACAGCTGGGTCAGGTCCATCGACAGCGCCTTGCTCGGGTCGGCCAGCAGCTCCCGGTCGTCCGGGTGGACGTAGGCGGGGATGCCCCGCGCGCCGCAGACCGGGGCGACGGAGAACGTGTGGTCCAGGTGGCCGTGGGTGAGCAGCACGGCGGCCGGGTGCAGGCGATGCTCGGCGAGCACGGCGTCGAGCCGGTCGAGCACCCCGATGCCGGGGTCGACCACCACGCACTGCTCCCCCGGAGCGGTCGCCACCACGTAGCAGTTGGTGCCGAAGGCGTCCGCGGGAAAGCCGGCCACGAGCACGTCGCTCCCCTTTCCGTCCGGTCGTCGTCTGCTTGCAGCCTAGTCGTAGCGGCGAGCGAGTTCCGCCCGCCACCGGGCCCGTCCGCCCCGGCCGGGCTGAGATGACGGGACCTCGTACACGACATTCACAGTCGCTACCCGTACACTCTGGCGGGCGTGTGGCGTGGCGCACCCCGACCGGAACGGCGGCCGGCGCCCGGCGCCGGCGGCGATTCAGGCAGAGGAAGGGGAGCGCACGTGGCTTCCAGCAGGGACCGGCAGCGCAAACTGGCGCGGGCCAAGCTCGACCGGCAGCTCGCCCGGCGGGCGGCGGCCGCGAAGCGCCGCCGGCAGATCCGGGCCGGTGTGGGCGCCGCGGTGGTGCTCGTGCTGATCGTGGCCGGTTCCGCCTGGGCGCTCGGCGCGTTCGACTCGGAGCCGGAGAAGCAGGCCGCCGAGGACGTCTGCCTCTGGACCGCGCAGGACGGCGCCGTCAACACCAACCTCAAGGACGTCGGCGAGCCGCCCACCACGGGCCTGCCCACCTCGGGCACCCGGCCGATGACGATCACCACCAACCAGGGTGGCCCGATCACCGTCGAGCTGGACCAGACCGACGCGCCGTGCGGCGCGGCGAGCCTGAGCTACCTGGCCGGCCGCTCGTTCTTCGACAACACCACGTGCCACGAGATCACCGCCGAGGGCGCGCTGCGCTGCGGCGACCCGACCGGCACCGGGCTCGGCGGACCGACCTACTCGTTCTTCGACGAGAACGTGCCGGCCGCGCCGGAGCCCAGCCCGTCGGCCTCCCCGGCCCCGGGGCAGCCGGCGACGTACCCGAAGGGCACCGTCGCCATGATCGGCAACCCGCCGGGTAGCAACGGCAGCCAGTTCCTGATCTTCTTCAAGGACGCCAGCCCGGAGAAGCCGGCCTACTCCGTGGTCGGCAAGGTCACCGGCGGGCTCGACGTGGTGGAGAAGATCGGCGCCATGCCGACGGAGGACAATGGCAACGGCGCCAAGGTCAAGCCCAAGACGCAGATCCTGGTGCAGAGCGTCACCGTCGGCGAGCCGGGCGCGGCTCCGGCCGACAGTCCCGCGCCCTCGCCGAGCGCCAGCGCGGGCTGACCGACCCAGAGCCGGCGGCAGCCCGCCGGCTCACCCACACGTGACCGGCGGCGCGCGCGCCGACCCCAAACGCAGCAGGTGAGGAGTGACCGTGACGTCCACCAGAGACCGCCAGCGCGCGGCGGCGCGGGCCAAGCTCGAGCGGGAGATGGCGGAGCGGGCCGGCAAGGCCCGCAAGCGCCGGCAGACCCAGGCGATCGTCGGCGCCGCGGCCGTGCTGGTGCTCGTCGTTGCCGGCACGGTGTGGCTGGCCACCTCGCTCGGCGGCGACGACGACGAGCAGACGGGCGGCACGACCACTGCCGACGCCGTGCAGTGCGCGTACACGGAGGTGCCCAAGGAGGGCCGGCCGCCGCAGATCAAGGACGTCGGGCTGCCGCCGACCCAGCAGGCCGGCAAGGGTTCCCAGACGATGACCATCGACACCAACCTGGGCCCGATCACCGCCAAGATCGACCGTGCCGCCGTGCCCTGCACCGCGGGCAGCTTCACGCACCTCGCCAGCAAGGGCTTCTTCGACAACACCAAGTGCCACCGCCTGGTGACCGAGGGCATCAAGGTGCTCCAGTGCGGCGACCCGAGCGCCACCGGCAAGGGCTGGCGGGACACCGACGGCACCGGCGGGCCCAGCTACAACCTGGCCGAGGAGAACCTCCCCACCAACAAGCGCCCGCCGTACCCGGAGGGTGTCATCGCGATGGCCAACTCCGGGCAGCCGGGCAGCACCGGCAGCCAGTTCTTCATCGTGTACGGCGACTCGCCGCTCGACCCGAACTACACGGTGCTGGGCACCATCACCGGTGGCATGGACGTGGTGAAGCAGGTCGCCGCGGCCGGTGACGACGGCGCGTTCGCCAAGCAGGCCGGCGGTGGTCACCCGAAGAAGGAGATCACCATGACCAAGGTGACGATGAGCCCGGTCGAGGGCGGCTGACCGCACCGGTACGACGACGAAGCGCCCGCCGGCTGATCGCAGCCGGCGGGCGCTTTCGCGTACGTGGTGGCTCAGGCCCCGGAGGTGACCCGGTACGCGTCGAAGACGCCGTCGACCTTGCGTACCGCGGCCAGCAGGTGGCCCAGGTGCTTCGGGTCGGCCATCTCGAAGCTGAACCGGCTCACCGCCACCCGGTCCCGCGTGGTGGTGACGGTCGCGGAGAGGATGTTCACCCGCTCCTCGGACAGCACCCGGGTCACGTCGGCGAGCAGCTTGTGCCGGTCCAGCGCCTCGACCTGGATGGCGACCAGGAACGTGGACGCCGAGGTGAGCTTCCAGCTGACCTCGACCACCCGCTCGGGCTGGGCGCGCAGGTCCTCGGCGTTGGCGCAGTCGTCCCGGTGCACGCTGACCCCGCCGGAGCGGGTGACGAAACCGAACACCGAGTCCGGCGGCACCGGCGTACAGCAGCGGGCCAGCTTGATCCAGACGTCGCTGACGCCGCGGACCACCACGCCCGGGTCGGCGCTGCTCTGCCGGCTGCGCGGCGGCCGGGTGGCGACGGCGGTCTCGGCGATGTCCTCCGCCGCGCCCTCCTCGCCGCCGTAGGAGGCCATCAGCTTCTGCACGACCGACTGCGCGGAGACCTGGCTGTCGCCGACCGCCGCGTACAGCGAGGCCACGTCGGCGAGGTGCAGGTCCCGCGCGATCGCCATCAGCGCGTCCGAGGTGAGCATCCGCTGCAACGGCATGCCCTGCTTGCGCATCGCCTTGACGATCGCGTCCTTGCCGGCCTCGATCGCCTCCTCGCGCCGCTCCTTGTTGAAGTACTGGCGGATCTTCGTACGCGCGCGCGGGCTCTTCACGAAGCCGAGCCAGTCCTGCGTCGGGCCGGCCGTGTCGGACTTCGACGTGAAGATCTCGATCACGTCGCCGTTGGAGAGCGTCGACTCCAGCGGCACCAGCTTGCCGTTCACCCGCGCGCCGATGCACTTGTGCCCGACCTCGGTGTGCACCGCGTACGCGAAGTCCACCGGCGTCGACCCGGTCGGCAGCGGGATGACGTCGCCCTTGGGGGTGAAGACGTACACCTCCTGGCTGGACAGGTCGAACCGCAGTGCGTCCAGGAACTCGCTCGGGTCCGCCGCCTCGCGCTGCCAGTCCAGCAGCTGCCGCAGCCAGGTCATCTCGTCGATGTGCGCCGGCGGGCCCACCACCGGCGTGCCCTTGTGCTCCTTGTACTTCCAGTGCGCGGCGATGCCGAACTCGGCGGTGCGGTGCATCGCGTACGTGCGGATCTGCATCTCCACCGGCTTGCCGGTGGGCCCGATGACAGTCGTGTGCAGCGACTGGTACATGTTGAACTTGGGCATGGCGATGTAGTCCTTGAACCGGCCCGGCACCGGCTGCCAGTTGGCGTGGATGACTCCCAGCGCCGCGTAGCAGTCGCGCACCGTGTCGACCAGGATCCGCACACCCACCAGGTCGTAGATGTCGTTGAAGTCGCGCCCCCGCACGATCATCTTCTGGTAGATCGAGTAGAGGTGCTTGGGCCGCCCGGTCGTCTCCGCCTTGATCTTGGCGGCCTTCAGGTCGGTGGACACCTTCTGGGTCACCTGGCGCAGCAGCGCCTCGCGCTGCGGCTGGTGCTCCCCGATCAGCCGGTTGATCTCCTCGAACCGCTTCGGGAACAGCGTGCCGAAGGCGAGGTCCTCCAGCTCCCACTTGATCGTGTTCATACCGAGGCGGTGCGCCAGCGGCGCCAGGATCTCCAGCGTCTCCTTGGCCTTCTGCTCCTGCTTGGGGCGCGGCAGGAAGGTCAGGGTCCGCATGTTGTGCAGCCGGTCGGCCAGCTTGATCACCAGGACCCGGGGGTCCTTCGCCATCGCGACGACCATCTTGCGGATGGTCTCGGCCTTGGCCGCGTCGCCGAGCTTGACCTTGTCGAGCTTGGTGACGCCGTCGACGAGCAGCGCGACCTCGCCGCCGAAGTCGGCGCGCATCGCGTCGAGCGTGTATTCGGTGTCCTCGATGGTGTCGTGCAGCAGCGCCGCGACCAGCGTGGTGGTGTCCATGCCCAGGTTCGCCAGGATGGTCGCCACCGCGAGCGGGTGCGTGATGTAGGGGTCGCCGGACTTGCGGTACTGCCCCGAATGCCACCGCGCGGCCGTGTCGAAGGCGCGCTGCAGCAGCCGCGCGTCGGCCTTGGGGTGGTTCTCCCGGTGCGTCGCGATCAGCGGCTCCAGCACCTCACTGACCTGCGAGGTCTGCCAGGGCGCGTTGAACCGGGCCAGCCGGGCGCGTACCCGCCGGCCGGTGGGCGCGTTGGAGAGCGCGAACCCGCCGCTGGTCGCCGCGTCGGCGGCAGCCTCGGTCGGGAACGGCACCACGACCGCCCCGCCGTCGGCCGTCGCGTCGGGCGCGCCGCCGGTGGCGCCGGTCGCCCGGGCCTGCGGGTTGCCGCTGCGCTCGGTCACCGAGCCGTCCGCGTCGCCTGTCGGGTGCACCGTGCCCTCCACCGGAGGGACGACATCGTGGGACACCGGCCTCCTCACCGCTCGCCGGGATGCGCCGGCCGTTCGGCCGACGTCTGGTTCAACCGGCCCGGGGGCCGGTGTTGTTCCGCGCGGTCACCGGGGCCGGGCCCCGGCGCCTTCGCCGCCCCGGACACCTCGGCCGGGTCGGGCAAAGCGCAATGCTACCCGTACGCAGGGTACGCCACCGCTCCCCCGGACGGTCGGCGCCGACCGGCCCGACGGCCGGGGCCGGGTCAAACGGTCAACAGGGCGTGGACCGGACGCGGCGCGAGCCGCTTGCGGCCTTCCAGGAAGCCCAGCTCCAGCAGCACAGTGAACCCGGTCACCGTGCCACCGGCCCGCTCCACCAGGTCCAGCGTCGCCTCGGCGGTGCCGCCGGTGGCGAGCACGTCGTCGAGCACCAGCACGCGGTGGCCGGCGGTGAAGGCGTCCTGGTGCACCTCCAGCGTCGCCTCGCCGTACTCCAGCGCGTAGGAGGCGGAGTGCGTGGCCCGGGGCAGCTTGCCGGCCTTGCGCACCGGCACCACGCCGACCCCGGTGGCGTACGCGACGGCCGCGGCGAGCACGAACCCACGCGCCTCGATACCGGCGACGGCGTCGAACGAGTCGCGCCCGTGGTACGCGATGATGCCGTCGATCACCTCACGGAACGCCGTACCGTCGGCGAACAGCGGCATCAGGTCCTTGAACACGACACCCGGCTTGGGGAAGTCCGGCACGTCCAGCAACCGGCTGGCGACGAGCTGGGCGACCTCCGGGCCGCTGTCTCCGCGTACGCCCGTGGTGTGGGTCTCCGTCACAGTGCGTCCCATGTCCTCTCGAAACGACGACGGCGTCCGTCATGCCGTGAGTCCAGCATGACGGACGCCGTCGTCGCGACTACGTCCGGGCCCGTGGTTCAGCGGCGCTTGCCGCCGGGCCGGTTGCCGCCGCCCCCTGCGGGTCGGCCGCCGCGGGCGCCGCTGGGACGCTTGCCGGCCGGGCGGGCGCCGACCTTGGGGGCGGCGCCGGCGAGCGCGGCGGCCTCCGGGTCGATCGGCGCGTCGGCGTCGGCAGCCGGGGCGGCGCGCGAGGCGCCCTTCGGCGTGATCTCGCCCCGGGCCAGGGCGGCCCGGCGGGACAGCACCCGCTTGTTGTGCGCGCTGATCCGCGGGTCCATGTTCTTCAGCAGCACCAACAGCGGGGTGGCCAGCACGATCGAGGTCAGGAACGCCACCGCCATACCGACGAACAGCACCAGGCCGAGGTCCTTCAGCGTGCCCGCGCCGAGCAGGCCGGCGCCGATGAAGAGCAGGCCGCCGACCGGCAGCAGCGCCACCACCGAGGTGTTCAGCGACCGCATGAGGCTCTGGTTGAGCGCCAGGTTGGACGCCTCGCCGTAGGTGACGTTGTTGTTCGCGGTGATGCCGCGTGTGTTCTCCTGCACCTTGTCGAAGACCACCACCACGTCGTAGAGCGCGAAGCCCAGGATCGTGAGGAAGCCGATGATCGTCGACGGGGTGACCTCGAAGCCGACCAGCGAGTAGATGCCGGCGGTGAGGACCAGGTTGGTCAGCAGCGAGGTGATCGCCGCGACCGCCATCCGCCACTCGAAGCGCAGCACCAGGTAGATCGACACCACCGCGATGAAGATCAGCAGACCGAGGAAGGCGCGGGAGGTGACCTGGCTGCCCCACGCCTCGGAGACCTGGCTGCCGCTGATCTGGTCGGCCTGGATGCCGAACTCCTCCGCCATCGCGGCCTTGGCCGCGTTGGCCTGCTCGGCGCTGAGCTGCCCGGTGCGCATCTCGTAGAACTCGCCGCTGGTGCTGCCGACCTTCTGCGCGCTCACCACCTCGACGCCGGGCGCCTCGTCGGCCAGCACCTCGTCGACGGTCTGCTCGGCCCGGTCCAGCGTGCCGACGCTGGCCGGCACCTGGAACGTGTTGCCGCCGGCGAACTCGATGCCGAGCTTGAAGCCGCTGATCGCGAAGCTGAGCACCGCGATCAGGACGAGGACGCCCGCCACGCCGAACCACAGGTTGCGGCGGCCGACGATGTTGAGATCCGCCTCGCCCCGGTAGAGCCGGGCGGCCAGACCGTTCTTAGCCATCTCAGGCCTCCTTGACACGCGGGTTGCGGGCGGTGCCCGACTCGGCCGACCGGGCCGGCAGAGCCCGGCCCAGACCGCTGACCCGCGGCGACAGGAACGCCCGGGTGCGGGCGAACATCGTCATGATCGGGTGGCGGAAGAGGAACACGACGACCAGGTCGAGCACTGTCGCCAGGCCGAGCGCGAAGGCGAAGCCCTTCACCGCGCCGACCGACACGATGTAGAGCACCACCGCCGACATCAGCGTGATCGCGTTCGCCGAGATGATCGTCCGGCGGGCCCGGATCCAGGCGCGCGGCACCGCGCTGCGTGGGCTGCGGCCCTCCCGGATCTCGTCCTTCAATCGTTCGAAGTAGATGACGAACGAGTCCGCCGCGACGCCCAGTGAGACGATCATGCCGGCGATGCCGGCGAGCGTGAGCGTGAAGCCGATCGAACGGCCGAGCACCACGAGCGCGCCGAAGACCAGCAGCGCGGAGAGCACCAGGCTCAGGAAGATGACCGAGCCGAGCAGCCGGTAGTAGAAGAACGAGTAGATGATGACCAGCAGCATGCCGATGCCGGCGGCCAGCAGACCCGCCTTGAGGTGGCTGTCGCCGAGCGTGGCGGTGACGTTCTGCTGCTCCTGCGGCTCGAACGTGACCGGCAGCGCGCCGTAGCGGAGCTGGCTGGCGAGCGCGTTCGCGGTCTTGTTGTCGAAGCTGCCGGTGATCTGCGAGTCACCGGTCAGCACGCCCTGGATCTCCGGGGACGAGACGATCTCGTTGTCCAGGACCACGGCGACCCGGCACTTGCCGTCCTGGCCGAGCGCGGTCTGGTCGCAGGCCTGGCCCTCGTTGTTGAACGCCTCGCGGGTCAGCGCGGTCCACTTCTCCTGGCCCTTGCCGGTGAAGTTGAGGCTGACCACCCAGGAGCTGGTCTGGTCGAGCTGGGCGGAGGCGTTCTTGACGTCGGTGCCGAGCACCTTCGCCACGTCGAGCAGGTATTTCGCGCCGGACTCGCAGGCGACCGCCTTCTGCTTCTCGTCCTTGATCGAGGCGGCCGGGCGCTTGTCGAGCTGGGCGCAGGTGATGGTCGGGACGTTGAACTGCATCTCGACCGGCAGGACCGCGACCTCCTGCGGAGTGAGCGTGCCGAACGGCTTGAGCTTGTCGGCGAGCGTCGGGTCGGTGGTGAGGTCGGCCGGGGCCTGCAGACCCGAGGCGGCGGCCCAGGCGGCCGCACCGACCTTCTGCTCGACGGCCTTGCGCTGCTGCTCGATGCTCTGCGGCACCGGCTCGGCGCTGGCGCTGGCGCTGGGGGACGCGGCGCTCGGCGAGGCCGACGGGGTGGCCGAGGCGCTGGCGCTCGGGTTCGGGGCCATGCCGCCCTGTCCGCCGGCGCTCGGCGACCCGCTGACCTTGGGGCTCGTGGTCGCCTGCGGCGACGCGCTGCCCGACGGCGCCGGGCTGGCGGTCCCGGACGGAGCGACGCTCGGGGTCGGCGCGGGCGCGGCGGCGGCGCCGCTGCCGTCGGTGGCCTTGAGGACCTTGCGGAAGCGCAGCTCGGCGGCGCTGCCCACGTCGGTCAGGTCCCGGTTCTGGCCGGGCAGGGAGATGACGATGTTGCGGTTGCCCTCGGTGACCACCTCGGCCTCGGCCACGCCGTAGGCGTTGACCCGGCTCTCGATGATCTGGCGCGCCTCCTCGAGGTTGCCGGCGGTCGGCGGCTTGCCGTCCACGGTGTTTGTGGCCTCGAGCGTCAGCCGGGTGCCGCCGACGAGGTCCAGGCCGAGCCGGGGCTCCAGCCGGTCCTTCCAGCCACCGCTGGCGCCGCCCGAGAAGAACACCAAAAGATAGAGGACGACGAAGATGAGCCCGAGCACGGCGAGCTGCCGTCCGGGCCGCATCTGTCCCTGAGGTGGTGCCACGGCTGTCCTGTCTCCCTGTACGGTCGCGCCGCTTCCGCGGCGGCGACAACTGTCGGGCCGGGGGTGTCCGCCCGACTGCTCCGGCGGATCGGCACCGGCTGACGGCACGCCGACCGGGGCACGGCGCGGGGGCGCCGCACGGCCTGGCCGGGTGCCGGCGCCGGGCGCCGACCCCAACTATCCACTTGTACCGATGATTCCGCTGCCCCGTCCGGGGCGGCAGTCACTCCTTGACCGGCTCGGCTTCCTCGCTGATCGTCTCGGCGGCCGGCGCCTCGGCGCGCTTGATCACGCGGGCCACGGCGGGGCGGGCGTACCGGGTCTGCACACCCGGGGCCACCTCCAGCAGGACGGTCTCGTCCTCGACCGCGGTGACAGTGCCGTGCAGGCCGCCGATGGTGACCACCTCGTCGCCCGGGGCCAGGGCGGACTGCATCTGCTCGGCCTCGCGGCGGCGCTTCTGCTGCGGTCGGATCATCATGAAGTACATGACGACGAAGAGCAGAGCGATCATCAGGATCGGCGTCAGACCGCCGGCTCCCCCGCCACTCGCTGCTGCGTAAAGCACGGTGTAGACCTTCCGGTTGGCCTCCGTCCCGGCGCCGGAGGGCGCCGCAGCGGAAGCGGATTCTCACGTCCTGTACAAACCGCGGCGAAGTCTAGTCCCTGCTCCTGAGAAGACCGAATGCGGCACAGATCACGAACGGATCACGGCTGGTCGGTCTGCACCGAGAAGAGATCGGGCCCCGAAGAGGTATCCGCACCAAATGTACCATTCGGCGGGTTGCGACCCAGATGCCGCCAAGCGGCCTCCGTCGCCACCCGCCCGCGCGGCGTACGCGCCAGCAGGCCGGCCCGCACCAGGAACGGCTCGCAGACCTCCTCGACCGTGTCCGGCTGCTCCCCCACCGCGACCGCCAGCGTGGACAGGCCCACCGGGCCGCCCCGGAACGAGTCGACGAGCGCGGTCAGCACCGCCCGGTCGAGCCGGTCCAGGCCGAGCGCGTCCACGTCGTAGACGGTCAGCGCGGCCCGGGCGGTCTCCAGCGTGACCACGCCGTCGGCCCGCACCTCGGCGTAGTCGCGCACCCGGCGCAGCAGCCGGTTGGCGATACGCGGGGTGCCGCGGGACCGGCCGGCGATCTCGGCCGCGCCGTCAGCGGTGATCGGCACGCCGAGGATCCGGGCCGACCGGTGCAGCAGCGTCTCCAGGTCGGCCGGGGCGTAGAAGTCGAGGTGCGCGACGAAGCCGAAGCGGTCGCGCATCGGCCCGGTCAGCAGGCCGGACCGGGTGGTGGCGCCGACCAGCGTGAACGGCTCCACGTCGAGTGGGATGGCCGTCGCGCCCGGGCCCTTGCCGACCACCACGTCGACGCGGAAGTCCTCCATGGCGCTGTAGAGCAGTTCCTCGGCCGGCTTGGCGATCCGGTGGATCTCGTCGATGAACAGCACGTCGCCCTCGGCGAGGCTGGTCAGGATCGCGGCCAGGTCGCCGGAGCGCTCGATGGCCGGGCCGCTGGTCACCCGGATCCCCGCGCCCAGCTCGGCGGCGACGATGTTGGCCAGGCTGGTCTTGCCCAGGCCGGGCGGACCGGACAGCAGGATGTGGTCCGGCGGCGAGCCACGCCGCATCGCGCCCTGCAGCAGCAGGTCGAGCTGGTCCCGGACGCGGTCCTGGGCGATGAACTCGGCCAGCCGCTTCGGCCGGACGCTCGCCTCCGCGTCCCGCTCGGCGTCGTCGACGTACGCCGAGACCAGGTTCTCCCCGCTCATCGGGTCCGGCCCAGGAGGCGGATCGCCTGCTTGAGCAGGACCGGCACCGGCGGCGTCTCACCGTCCACGGTCTCCGCCACCGCGGCCACCGCCTGCTCGGCCTGGGCGGCCGTCCAGCCCAGCCCGACGAGGGCCTGGCGGACCTGCTCCGGCCAGGCGCCGGCGGTCACCCCGGCCGCGCCGTCGGCGCCCACCGGCACCGGGCCGATCCGGTCGCGCAACTCCAGCACCAGCCGCTCGGCGCCCTTCTTGCCGATGCCCGGCACCCGGGTCAGCGCCGCGGTGTCGGCGTTGGCGATGGCCTTGCGGACCGCATCAGGCGTGTGCACGGCGAGCACCGCCTGGGCCAGCCGGGGACCGACCCCGCTGGCGGTCTGGAGCAGCTCGAACAGCTGCTTTGCGTCGTCGTCGGCGAAGCCGTAGAGGGTGAGCGAGTCCTCCCGGACGACCAGGCTGGTCGCCAGCCGGGCCGGCTGGCCCACGCGCAGCTCGGCGATCGTGCCGGGGGCGCACTGCACGGCCAGGCCGATGCCGCCCACCTCCACCACCGCGTGATCCGGGCCGGTGGCGGTCACCGTGCCGCGTACGCTCGCGATCATCGCGTCCCTCCTCGTCGGGCCCGCTGCGCGGCCTCGGCCAGCTTGGACCGGGTGCCGCCGCGCCACACGTGACAGATGGCCAGCGCCAGCGCGTCGGCGGCGTCGGCCGGTTTCGGCGGCTCGGGCAGCCGCAGCAGCCGGGTGACCATCGCCGTCATCTGCGCCTTGTCGGCCTGGCCGGAGCCGGTCACCGCCGCCTTCACCTCGCTCGGCGTGTACGTCGTCACCGGCAGCCCGGCCCGGGCCCCGGCGAGCACCGCGACGCCGCTGGCCTGCGCGGTGCCCATCACGGTGCGGACGTTGTGCTGGCTGAACACGCGCTCCACGGCGACCGCGTCCGGGCGGTGCTCGGCGACCAGGTCGGTGAGCGAGCGGTCCAGGTGCAGCAGGCGCAGCGGCAGGTCGTCGGCCGGGTCGGTGTAGACCACGTAGTAGGCCACGAGCGTGCAGGGGCGGCCCGGCACGCCCTCGACCACGCCGACCCCGCACCGGGTCAGCCCCGGGTCGACGCCCAGCACGCGCACGCCGCCTCCTCCCCGAGCCGCCAGCAGTACGTGTGTTCGACACACCCTACTGGTGCCCGCCGACGGCGGGTCGGCCGGACACGCCGGGCGCGGCCGGTGACGCGGCGCACCACACACCCGGGCGGTGGAGTATGTGTCGCCGCCCCATGTGCCAGGGGGCACCCGGCTCGTACGTTCATGCGCCATGACGGCAGAACCCGTGGTGGTCCCCCACGTCGTACACGTCGACCTGACCGGCCGTACCGCGCTGGTCACCGGCGGCGGCAGCGGCATCGGACGCGCCTGCGCCCTGCGCCTGGCGGCGGCCGGCGCGACAGTGGTGGTGCTGGACCGCGACGAGGCGGCGGCCGGGGCGGTGGCCGCCGAGGCCGGTGGCCGGGCGGTCGGGATCGACCTCGCCGACCCGGCGGCGGTGGACCGCCTCGACGTCGACGCCGACATCGTGGTCAACAACGCCGGCCTGCAGCACGTCTCGCCGGTGCAGGACTTCCCGGTCGAGCGCTTCGAGTACATCCAGCGGGTGATGGTCGAGGCGCCGTTCCTGCTGGTGCGCCGGGCGCTGCCCCGGATGTACGCGAACGGCTGGGGCCGGATCGTCAACATCTCCTCGGTGCACGGGCTGCGCGCCTCGCCGTTCAAGGCCGCGTACGTCTCGGCCAAGCACGCGCTGGAGGGCCTGTCCAAGGTGGTCGCGCTGGAGGGCGCCGCGCACGGCGTCACCGCCAACTGCATCAACCCGGCGTACGTGCGGACCGCGCTGGTGGAGAGCCAGATCGCCGACCAGGCGGCCACGCACGGCATCGGCGAGGACGAGGTGGTCGAGAAGATCATGCTGGCCCGGGCGGCGATCAAGCGGCTGATCGAGCCGGAGGAGGTGGCCGAGCTGCTGGCGTACCTGTGCTCCCCGCCGGCCGCGTTCCTCACCGGCGCCTCGATCGCCCTCGACGGGGGCTGGACGGCGAACTAGTGGCGCCACGCACAATGTCGGTCATGTCGTCGCCGGTCGAGTTCCTGGAGTTGCTGGCGCGCGAGGCCGCCGCGGTCGAGTTCGAGGGTCCGCTGGTGGCCGCGCGCGCCGCCGGGCTGCCCGCCGACCGGCTGGCCGAGCTGGAGCAGGCGAAGGTGGTGGCGCTGCGGGTACGGGCGCTGCTGGCCCGGCGGCGGCGCCGGGAGACCGAGCTGTCCGGCCTGTACGACACCGCGAGCGACCTGGCCGGGCTGCGCGACCTGGACGACGTGCTGCACGCGATCGTGCACCGGGCGCGGATCCTGCTCGGCACCGACGTGGCGTACATGACGCTCAACGACGAGGAGCGCGGCGACACGTACATGCGGGTGACCGACGGCTCGATCTCGGCCCGGTTCCAGCGGCTGCGGCTGGAGCTGGGCGACGGCCTGGGCGGCCTGGTCGCGCAGACCGGCACGCCGTACGTCACCTCGAACTACCAGGAGGACGAGCGGTTCCGGCACACCGGGGAGATCGACGGCGGGGTGGGCGAGGAGGGCCTGGTGGCCATCCTGGGCGTGCCGCTGCGGCTGGGCTCCAGCGTGATCGGCGTGCTGTACGCGGCGAACCGCTCGGCCCGGCCGTTCGCCCGCGAGGAGGTGTCGCTGCTGGTGTCGCTGGCGGCGCACGCGGCGGTGGCGATCGACACCGCGCGGCTGCTGGCCGAGACGCGGGCGGCGCTGGCCGAGCTGTCGGCGGCGAACAGCACGATCCGGGCGCACAGCAGCTCGGTGGAGCGTGCCGCCGCCGCGCACGACCGGATGACCGCGCTGGTGGTGCGCGGCGGCGGGATGGAGGACGTGGCCGCGGCGGTCACCGAGGTTCTCGGCGGCGCGCTGCTGGCGCTTGATGCCGAGGGCCGGCGGCTGGCCCGGGTCGGCGAGATCGAGGAGCCGGACCGGGCGGACATCGTGGAGGCGGTCGCCGCGTCGCGTACCGAGGGGCGCAGCGTGCGCCGGGGTCCGCTCTGGTACGCCGCGGTGGTCGCCGGCGCGGAGAACCTGGGCGCGCTGGTGCTGCGCCCGGACGACGAGCTGGTCGACGCCGACCAGCGCATCCTGGAGCGGGCCGCGCTGGTGACCGCGTTGCTGCTGCTGTTCCGCCGCACGGTGGCCGAGGCGGAGGGGCGCGTGCGCGGCGAGCTGCTGGACGACCTGATCGCCCGGCCGCTGCGCGACGCGGACGCGCTGCGGGCGCGGGCCCGCCGCATCGGGGTGGACCTGGACGCGCCGCACGTGCTGGTGGCGGTCGGCGACGACGCGTTCGCCGAGACCGGCTCGGCCCGGCAGCGGGTGCTGTCCTGGGCCACCACGTACGCCTCGACCCGGGGCGGCCTGGCCGCGGCGCGCGACGGGCGGGTGGTGCTGATGCTGCCGGGCCGGGACGCGGGCGGCGCGGCCCGGGCGGTGGCCCGGGACCTGTCGCGGGTGACCGGGCGGCCGGTGACGGCGGGGGCGAGCGGCCCCTCGACCGGGCCGGCGTCGCTCGCAGTCACGTTCGCCGAGGCGGAGCGCTGCCTGTCCGCGCTGGGCGCGCTGGGGCGGGCCGGGCAGGGGGCGAGCACCGCCGAGCTGGGCTTCGTCGGGCTGCTGCTGGGCGCGGTGGGCGACGCCGGGGACCGGGACGTGGCCGGATTCCTCACCGCGACAGTGGGTCCGGTGGTGGACTACGACGCCCGGCGGGGCACGGCGCTGGTGAAGACGCTGGAGGCGTACTTCGGGGTGGGCGGCAGCCTGGCCCGGGCCGCCGAGCAGCTGCACGTGCACGTGAACACGGTCACCCAGCGGCTGGAACGGGTCGGGCAGCTGCTCGGCGCGGACTGGCAGCGCCCGGATCGGGCGCTGGAGGTGCAGCTCGCGCTGCGCCTGCACCGGCTGCGCACGCCCACTCGCTGAGCGGCCGGGCACTGCGACCCGGTCTCAGCGGACGCGCAGGCCGTCCAGGACGGTGTCCACGATCCGCTCGGGCACCACCCGCTCGTCCCCGGCGTGCCAGTGCAGCATCCGCTGGGTGAGCATCGGCGCGGTGAGCAGCGCCATGGTCACCTCGATGTCGATGTCGGCGCGGAGTTCGCCGCGCTCGATCGCGCGGCGCAGCACCTCGCGCAACGCCTCGCGGCGCGGCTCGACGATCGCCTCGTACGCCTGCCGGTGCGCCGAGCTGCGGTTCACCTCGGGCACCAGGCACGGCATGATCTTGCGGGCCCGGGGGTCGGCGTGCTGGCCGACGGCGCCGACGAGCAGCACCAGGTCGTCGCGGACGGAACGGCCGGCGCAGTGGGGCGCGGGCCCCTTGAGCGTGCGCAGCGCGTCCAGCAGCAGCGCGTCCTTACCCGGCCAGCGGCGGTAGATGGTGGCCTTGCCGACTCCGGCGCGGGCCGCGATCGCCTCGATGCTCAGCGACTCGACGCTGTTGCCCTCGGCCAGCAGGTCGAGTGTGGCGTCCACGATCGCCTCGTCCGCGCGGGTGCTCCGCGGTCGTCCGGGCGACCGCGGAGCATCCGCCGTGGAAGTCATGTCAGACATTGTCCACGAACCTACGCGGCCCCGGCCAGCTCCCGGTCCGTGGCGGGGGTCGCACCACCGGCGGCGGCGACCGGCCGGCCGGGCATCCAGCGCAGCACGATGACGAGGCCGAGCGCGGCCACCACCGCCGAGACGCCGGCGGCCCAGTGCATGGCCGAGACGAAGGAGTCGTTCGCCGCGTCGATGAGTCGCGGCGCGGCCGGGCCGAGCCGGTCGGCGACCGCGTACGCCCCGGAGACCGACTCGCGGGCCGCGTCGCGTACCGGCGCGGGCAGGGCGGCCACCGCCGGGGCGACCTGGTCGCGGTAGACGGCGGAGAGCACCGAGCCGAGCACCGCCACGCCGAGCGCGCCGGCGACCTGCCGCACGGTGTTGCTGACCGCCGACCCGACACCGGCCTTCTCCCGGGGCAGCGACGACATGATCGACTCGGTGGCCGGGGGCATGATGTTGGCCATGCCGGCGCCCTGGAGGAAGCCGAGCGCCGAGAAGATCCAGATCGGGGTGTCCGCGTCGATGAAGACGAACGCGCCCAGCGCGGTGGCGGTGAGCAGCAGTCCGACCGCCGCCACCGACCGGCCGCCGTAGCGGCGGACCATCGCCGCGCTGCGCGGGGCGAAGATCAGCTGGGCCACCGCGAACGGCAGGAACAGCAGGCCGCTCTCCAGCGGGCTGTAGCCGCGGACCAGCTGCAGGTAGAACGCGCCGAAGAACATCACGCCCATGGCGGCGAAGAAGACCAGCCCGACCAGCGCCACCGGGGCGGCGAAGCGGGGCACCCGGAACAGCCGTACGTCCAGCGACGGGTGGTCGCTGCGCAGCTCGTGGGCGATGAACCAGCCGAGCACCGCGAGACCGCCCAGCACCGCTACCCACACCTGCGGCCGGTCGAAGCCGTGCTCGCCGCCGTCGATGATGCCGTACGTGAGCGCGACCAGGCCGACCACCGACAGCAGCACTCCGGGCACGTCGACCCGGCCGGGCTTCGGGTCGCGGGACTCCGGCACCAGGGCCGCGACCAGCACCACGCCGAGCGCCACCACCGGCACGTTGATCAGGAAGACCGAGCCCCACCAGAAGCGCTCCAGCAGCGCGCCGCCGAGCACCGGGCCGATCGCCACGCCGAGGCCGACCGCGCCGGCCCAGACGCCGATCGCCTTGGCCCGCTCACGCGGGTCGAAGACGTTGGAGATGATCGAGAGCGTCACCGGCATGATGGCCGCGCCGCCGACGCCCATGAGCGCGCGGGCCGCGATGAGCTGGGCCGGGTCCTGCGCGTACGCGGACAGCAGCGAGGCCAGCCCGAACAGCGCCAGGCCCAGGATCAGGAAGCGGCGGCGGCCGAGCCGGTCACCGAGCACGCCGAAGGTGAACAGCAGCCCGGCGAAGACGAGCGTGTAGGAGTTGATCGCCCATTCCAGCTCGCCCTGGGTGGCGCCGAGGCCGTGCACCGGGTCGGCGAGGGTGCGCAGCGCGACGTTGAGGATGGTGTTGTCGAGGACGACCACGAGGAGGCTGATCACCAGCACCCCGAGGATCGCCCACCTCCTCGGGTGTCCGGTGTTCCCGTGTGGCTCCACTGCAGGTTCTCCCCCCGGCTCCCCCGCGTCGAAATACGATACGGGTCAGACTCGTAACGGTGACGAGCGTAGGCGCGAGGATTTCGATACGGAACCGGTTCGTATCGAATGTGTGCCAGGTCACTTCTCGGCGTCAGGCGGCGCTACGCAGGCAGGCCAGCGTGGCCTCGCCGAGCGTGGTGAGGCGCTGCGGCACGGCCGAGGTGGGCGGGAACGGCTCGATCCAACCCGGGCCGGCGGCGAGCACCCGTACCCCCGGCAGGTCCCGCCGCAGCCGGACCAGGCGGTACGCGCGGCCGGTCACCGGGGTCTGCGACCAGACCACCACCACCCGCGGACGGACCCGCGCCGCCGCGCTGGCCAGCGCCGACCAGGGCAGGGCCGGGCCGAGGTGCAGCGCGCCGCGCCCGCGCTCGCGCAGCGCCGCGGCGAGCGCGTGCAGCCCGAGGCAGTGTGTCTCGTGCTCGGCGCCGGCCAGCAGCACGCCCTGGGCGGGCAGCGGCCGGGTCGGCTCGCGGCCGAACACGTCCAGCCCGACCCGCAGCCCCTCGGAGAGGGCGTGCTCCATCGCGATCTCGGCGGCGCTGTCGCCGCGCAGCGAGCCGAGCAGCGGCAGGCAGACCTGTTCCCAGGCGGGCACCACGCCGGCCTCGGCGGCCAGGTCGAGCAGCAGCCCGGCGACCTGGTTGTCGTCCAGGTCCTCGGCGGCGGCGGTCAGCCGTTTGCGGGCCGTCTCGGCGGCCCCGGCCGGCATGTTCTCGGTCAGCAACGGACGTACCCCCGGGTAGCTCTCCTACCCAGGGGTTCGCTCGCACCGGCCGATCCGGATGCGCCGACGGCGGATCCGGATCGGCCGGTCAGTCCGGGAAGGTCACCACCCAGCGGGCGCCCTCGCCACGGGACAGCCGCGAGAGTGCCTCGGGCGCCTCCGCCAGCGGCACCGTGCCGCTCACCAGCGGGCCGAGGTCGAGATCACCGGCGGCGAGCGCGGCGGCCAGCTCCGGCACCTCCCGGTCCGGGTCGGTCGAGCCGTACACCGAGGAGCGCAGCGTGCGGGCGGAGTGGAAGATGTCCAGCGCGGAGAGGCTGAGCATGTCGTCCTTGCCGCCCATGCCGACCACTGTGACCGCTCCCCCGCGCCGCGTCGCCCGCCAGGCGGCGCGGATGGTGGCGGACCGGCCGACGCACTCGAAGGCGTGGTCCACGCCGCGCCCGTCGGTGCGCGCCCGGATCTGCTTGCCCAGCGTGTCGTCGGAGCGCAGGAAGTCGGTGGCCCCGGCCGCGAGCGCCAGGTCCCGCTTGGCCTCCACCACGTCGACGGCGAGGATCGGCGACGCGCCGGCCCGCCGCGCGGCGGTCAGCACGGCCAGGCCCACCCCGCCGAGCCCGATCACCGCTACCGACTCGCCGGGCGCGACCCGCGCGGTGTTGCGGACCGCGCCGACGCCGGTGAGCACCGCGCAGCCCAGCACCGCGGCCTGCTCCGGCGGCAGCCCGGCCGGCACCGGTACGGCGGCGCGCTGCGGCACCACCACCTCCTCGGCGAGCGCGCCGAGCCCGAGCGTGACCGCGAGGGGCTCACCGGCGGCCGTCTCACCCCGGGGTGTCGACGGGTTGGGATTGGCCGCGCAGAGCCACGGCTCACCGTGCCGGCAGTGCCAGCAGTCCCGGCAGGCCGGCGCCCAGTTGAGCACCACGGGCGTGCCGACCGCGATCGTCGTGTCCGGCCCGGCCTCGGCCACCACGCCGGTCGCCTCATGGCCCAGCACCAGCGGGTACGCGGGCGCCAGCGTGCCGTCCACCATGGCCAGGTCGGAGTGGCAGATGCCGGCGGCGCGGATGCGTACCCGCAGCTCGCCCGGGCCGGGCGCGGGCAGGCGTACCTCCTCGACCGCCGGGGTCTCGCCCCGGCCGCGTACCACCAGCGCCCTCACCGCTGGATCGCCTTCAGCTCGGTGAACTCCTCCACGCCGTACGCGCCCAGTTCCCGGCCCAGGCCGGACTGCTTGTAGCCGCCGAACGGGGCGAGCGGGTTGAACGCGCCGCCGTTGACGTCCACCTGACCGGTACGCATCCGCCGGGCCACCGCCAGCGCCGCGTCGGGGTCGGCGGACCAGACCGCGCCGGCCAGCCCGTACCGGGAGTTGTTGGCGATGGCGACCGCCTCGTCGGTGTCGGCGAACGGGATCACCGCGAGCACCGGGCCGAACACCTCCTCCTGGGCGAGCGCGCTGTCCGGGTGCACGTCGGCGAAGACGGTGGGCGCGACGAAGTGCCCCTGCGGCGGCAGCGGCGCGTCCGGTCCGCCGGCGACGAGCCGGGCGCCGTCGGCGAGCGCCCGGTCCACGTGGTCGCGTACCCGCCGGGCCTGCGCGGCGGAGGCGAGCGGGCCCAGCCGGGTGGCCGGGTCGAAGGGGTCGCCGAGCCGGTAGCCGGCCACCGCCGCCGCGACCAGGTCCAGGGCCTCGTCGTAGCGGTCGCGGTGTACGAGCATCCGGGTCCAGGCGGTGCAGGTCTGCCCGGAGTTGAGCAGCGCGTTGCCGACGCCGACCTTGACCGCGGTGGGCAGGTCGGCGTCGGCCAGGACGATGTTCGCGGACTTGCCGCCGAGTTCCAGCGACACCCGGGCGATCCGCTCGGCGGCCAGGTGGGCGATGCGCCGGCCGGTGGCGGTGGAGCCGGTGAACGAGACCAGGTCGACGTCGGGGTGCACGGCCAGCGCCTCGCCGACCACCGGGCCGGTGCCGGGCACCAGGTTCACCACGCCGGGCGGCAGGCCGGCGTCGGTGATCGCGTCGAACAGCAGGTACGCGGTGAGCGGCGTCAGCTCGCTGGGCTTGAGCACCACTGTGCACCCGGCGGCGAGCGCGGGCGCGACCTTCGCGACCACCTGGTGCAGCGGGTAGTTCCACGGGGTGATCGCGCCGACCACGCCGACCGGCTCGCGGACGACGAGCGAGTTGCCGACCGTGTGCTCGGCGGCCGGGCGGGCGGCCAGGTCGACCATGCTCCGCAGCACTTTGAGCGGCAGCCCGGCCTGGACGCGGGTGGCGAGCTTGAGCGGGGTGCCCAGCTCGGTGGCCACGGTGCGGGCGATCTCGTCGGCGCGCGCGGCGAGCGCGGTGTGCAGCCGGTCCAGGTGCGCGGCCCGCTGCTCGGGGGCGGTTGCGGCCCAGCCGGGGAACGCGGCGCGGGCGGCGGCGACCGCGCGGTCCACGTCGGCCGGCGTACCGGCCGGCACCTCGCCGATGATGCTCGCGGTGGCCGGGTTCTCCACCGGGACGGTGTCGTCCGACGACGGGTCGGCCCAGTCACCGGAGATGTGCAGGTGGCGGCGCGTCAGCAGGGCGGGCGGGGCGGCGGCGAGATCCATGGCGTCCTTCGGGGGCGGCGGTGAAAACTAGCGGTGGGAGTTTGGACGCTACTCCGGACCGCCGACCCGTTCCAGCGGGGCGACGGTGGCCGCGTACTCGGCGGCGAGGCCGTGCAGCAGCGCGTCCAGGCCGAGCGCGAACGCCCCCTCGTCCACGCTGCGCTGGTGGCCGGCGAGGCGGTGCGCCTGGTTGAGGTGCGGGTGCGCGGCGTAGAGCGAGGGGTCCTCGACGAAGCCGCGGGCGAACGAGCCGAGCGCGGACCCGGCCACGAAGTAGCGCATCGCGGCGCCGATGTGGGTGGCCCGCGCGGGCGGCCAGCCGGCCCGGACCAGCGCGCCGTAGACCGCGTCGGCCATGGCGAGCGCGGCCGGACGGCGGCCCGGCCCCTGCGCCAGGTACGGCACGATGTTCGGGTGCGCGGCCAGCGCGGCCCGGTACGAGCGCGCCCAGCGGCCGAGCGCGTCGAGCCACTCGTACTCGTCGAAGACGCCGATGTCCACGGTCGCCGCGACGCCGTCGGCCACCGCGTCGAGGATCTCCTCCTTGGTGGCGAAGTGGTTGTAGAGCGAGGGGCCGCGTACGCCCAGCGCGGCGGCGAGCCGCCGGGTGGAGAGCGCGTCCAGCCCGTCGGCGTCGATCAGCGCCAGCGCGGTCTCGACGATCCGGTCGCGGGTGAGCAGGGCCTGTCGGGGTCGGGGCACCTGATCATCATCCTCCTTTCGACATCGGGTCTGGACGCGGGAAAACTTCCAGCGCTAGTTTATAGCCAGTCGACCTGAGGGGGAACCGTGGACTTCGCACTGTCCGACGAGGAACGCGCGATCCGGGACACCGTTCGCACGTTCGTCACCCGCGAGGTGATGCCGCTGGAGGCGGAGGTGCTGCGCCGCGAGCGCGCCCACCAGCCCGGCCTCGACCGCTCCGAGCTGCGCGAACTGCAGCTCAAGGCGAAGAAGTTCGGCTTCTGGGGGCTGGCCACCCCGGAGGAGTACGGCGGCATGGCGCTGCCGGCGGTCATGCAGTCGCTGATCTGGACCGAGCTGGGCCGTACCTTCGTGCCGTTCCGCTTCGGCGGCGAAGCCGACAACATCCTGTTCCACGCCACCGAGGAGCAGAAGCGCGAGTTCCTCATCCCCACCATCGAGGGGGAACGGATCTCCTGCTTCGCCATCACCGAGCCCGGCGCGGGCTCCGACGCGGCGAACATCAAGCTGCGCGCCCGCCGCGACGGCGACGACTGGATCCTCGACGGCGAGAAGACGTTCATCACCAACGGCAACGACGCCGACTTCGCCATCGTGGTCGCGGTGACCGACCCGGAGAAGGGCGCCCGCCGCGGCGGCGCCACCGCCTTCCTGGTGGACCGCGCGATGGGCTGGCGCTCGGAGTTCATCCAGACCATGGGCGAGGGCGGCCCGGCCTCGCTGATCTTCGACGGCGTACGGGTGCCGCACCGCAACATCCTCGGCGAGATCGGGCAGGGCTTCACGCTCGGCATGGAGTGGATCGGCAAGGGTCGCTACACCATCCCGTCGCACGCCGTCGGCATCGCCGAACGAGTCCTCCAGATGGCGATCGACCACGCCAACACGCGGGAGACGTTCGGCGCGCCGATCGCCACCAACCAGGCCATCCAGTGGATGATCGCCGACTCGGAGACCGAACTGGAGGCGGCCCGCTGGCTGATCCTGCGCTCGGCCTGGACGGTCGACCAGGGCCTCGACCCCCGGCACGCCTCCTCGATGGGCAAGCTCTACGGCGCCGGCATGGTCAACCGGGTGGTGGACCGCGCGCTGCAGATCCACGGCGGCATGGGCTACACCCGCGAGCTGCCGATCGAACGCTGGTACCGGCAGGTCCGGCTGTACCGGATCTTCGAGGGCACCGACGAGATGCAGCGGCTGATCATCTCCCGGGACCTGCTACGCGGCTACACGAAGATCGGCGGGCACCTGGCCTGAGCGGCCTGAGTGGCCTGGGCGGCCTGAGTGGCCTGGGCGGTCGCCGGGGTGAGCCGTCAGCCGGTCAGCGCCTCGACCGCCCGGTCCACGTCCTCCTCGGTCGTGTACAGGTGGAACGAGGCGCGGACCCGGCCCGCCCGGACCGCCGCGCGCACCCCGGCGCGGGCCAGCCGTTCCTGCGCGTCCGGCACGTCCACGGAGACGATCGCGCTGTCGCCGGGCGGGCGGCCCAGCCCGGTCAGGAACCGGTTGGCCAGCCCCACGTCGTACGCGCGCACCTCCTCCGGATCGAGGTCGGCGAGCAGCTCCAGCGCGGGCGCGGCCCCGACGTAGCACAGCCAGGACGGGGAGATGTCGAAGCGCCGGGCGTCGTCGGCCAGGCGCAGCGGCAGTCCGTAGTAGGAGGCGTGCGGGTCCTTGCCCGCGAACCACCCGGCCGCGTCCGGGCGAATCCGCTCGCGCAGCTCCGGCGCCAGGTAGGCGAAGGCCGCGCCGCGCGGCGCCATCAACCACTTGTACGCCCCGACCACCACCGCGTCCGCCCGGTCCGCGGCGAACGGCAGCCACCCGCACGCCTGCGTGGCGTCGACCACCACGACGGCGCCGTGCGCGCGGGCCGCCGCGACGATCTCGTCGTACGGGGCCACGACGCCGTCGGCGGACTGCACCACGCTGAACGCCACCAGGTCGGTGCCGGCGTCGATCGCGTCGACCAGGCCGGCCAGCGGCACGGTGCGGACCCGCACCCCGCGCTCCTGCTGGACGAGCCAGGGGAACAGGATCGAGGTGAACTCGCTCTCGGGCACCACCACAGTCGCACCCTCCGGCAGGCTCGCCGCGATCGGCGCGACCAGCTGCGACACGGCGGAACCGATGCTCACGTCGGCGGCGTCCACGCCGGTCAGCCGGGCGAACGCGGCCCGGGACCGGTCCACCGACTCGTCCCACACCTCGAACGACACCCGTCCGCCCCGCCAGTCGGCGAGCACCCGCTGCACGGCGTCCCACACCGGCTCGGGCGGCAGCCCGTAGGTGGCGGTGTTCAACCAGCCCGGTTCCGGCTGCCACAACTTCCGTGCCTGCTCCAGCTCCATGCCCCCGACGCTAACCACCCCCACCCCACCCCCGACACCACCAATC
>NZ_JAGPXP010000043.1:0-37888 GCF_018070485.1 Micromonospora sp. C41
ATTTACCCCCGGGGGGGGGGCCCGCGCCCCGGGGGGGGGGCCCCGGCCCGGTGTCAGGCCCCTTTTCGGGTGATCTCGGCCAGCGCCGCCTCGAACGCCGACTCCAGCGCGTCCTTGCGCAGCCCGAGTCCGGTCAGCACACCGTCGCCGCCCTCCTCCTCCAGCAGGGCGAGCAGGATGTGCTCCGTACCGATGTAGTTGTGTCCCATCCGCAGCGCCTCCCGGAACGTCAGCTCCAGGACCTTCTTGGCCCGCGCGTCGTAGGGGATCAGGTCCGGGACCTGGCCGGCCTTCGCCGGCAGCGTCGCGGTGACGACCTCCCGCAGCCGCTCCAGGGGTACGCCCTGCGCCACGATCGCGGCGGCGGCCAGCCCTTCCGGCTCGGCGAGCAACCCGAGCGCGACGTGTCCCGGGGTGATCTCGGCGTTGCCGGCCGCCCGCGCCTCCTCCTGCGAGGCCAGCACGACGTTGCGGGCGCGCGGGGTGAACCGGCCGAACCCGGAGTTCGGGTCGAGCGCGGCGGCGGTCTCCGCCTTGGCCGCGGAACGCTTCTGGGCGGCCTGCTTGCTCACGCCCATACTGCGGCCGATCTCCGTCCACGACGCGCCGGAGCGGCGCGCCTGGTCGACGAAGTGCCCGATCAGGTGATCGGCGACGTCGCCCAGGTGGTCGGCGACGAGGACGGCGTCGGCCAGTTGGTCGAGCGCGTCGGTGTGTGCCTTCTTGATGCCGTCGATGAGGTCGTCGAGGCGTACCGGGTGGGTCATCTTGTGCGGTTCCGTCTCCTCCATGCGTCAACCATAGGTTGACGATACGGATGCGTCAACCCTCGGTTGACGACCCCTTTCCCATCGCGCGATGATCTCGATCCCGGTAGTGTCGACCGGGGTGAGCACCCATTCGACACTGCTGTTCGTGCTCGCCGCCGTCGCGGTCGTCATCGCCGTACGGTGGGTGGCCTCCCGCACCGGCCTGCCCGCCGCCGCGCTCCTGCCGCTCATCGGCATCGCGTACGCGCTGCTCCCCGGCCCCAACATCGGCCTCGATCCCGACCTCGTGCTCATGGTCGTGCTGCCGCCGCTGCTCTACAGCGCCGCGCTCGACTCGTCCCTGCTGGACATCCGGCGCAACCTGCGGATCGTGGTCAGCCTCTCGGTGCTGCTGGTGCTCCTCACCGGACTGCTCGTCGGCGTCGGGTTCCACCTGTTCGTCGCCGGCGCGACCCTGGCCGCCGGCATCGCGGTCGGCGCCGCCGTCGCCCCGCCCGACCCGGTCGCCGCCCTGGCCGTGGGCCGCCGGGTCAACCTGCCGCCGAAGATGGTCACGATCATCCAGGGCGAAGGGCTGCTGAACGACGCCACCGCGCTGACCATGCTCAGCGTCGCGGTGGCCGCCGCCGTGGGCGGCGAGTTCTCGTTCCACGCAGCGGTCGGGCAGTTCGTGCTCGCGGCGGCCGGCGGAATCGCCGTGGGTGTCGTCGTCGCCCGGGCCAAACGGCTGGTCCGGCCGCTCACCGCGGACCCGCTGCTGTCCAACGCCATCTCGCTCGCGACACCGTTCGTGGCGTACCTGCTCGGCGAGGCGCTGCACGTCTCCGGCGTACTCGCAGTGGTGGTCGCCGGCCTGATCGTCGGCCACCAGACGCCGCAGTTCGGGTCCGGGGCGGCCCGCCTCCAGACCAACGCCGTGTGGCGGCTCGTCGACTTCCTGCTCGAAGGCTTCGTCTTCCTGCTCATCGGGCAGCAACTCCCCGCCGTCGTGCGGGGCCTGCGCCAGTACGAGACGTCCACCATCGTCGTCGCCGTCGCCGTGTCCGTCGGCGTGGTCCTGCTCCTGCGCCCGGCCTGGCTGATCCTGACCCAGTGGCTCCCCCGGTCGCTGCACACCCGGCTGGGCGGCGTCGCCGAACAGGACGACACCGACCCGCCCGGCGCGGCGCGGCGGGCGGGGCGAGCCGACCGCAACGCCCGCGGACTGACCGCACGCGAGGTGGTGGCGCTGAGCTGGTCCGGCACCCGGGGCGTGATCAGTCTGGCCGCCATCTTCACGCTGCCGCTCACCACCAACAGCGGAGACCTGTTCCCCGACCGCGACCTGCTGCTGTTCTGCACCTTCGTGGTGGTCCTGGTGACGCTGGTCGGGCAGGGCCTGACGTTCGCGCCGCTCGTGCGGATGCTCGGCCTGCGCGCCGACGAGGCAGACCAGGCCCGGGTACGCAACGAGGCCCGCTCCGCCGCCGTCGAGGCCGCCCTGGCCCGCCTCGACACCGTCGCCGCCGAGGAACCGGACACGCGGGTGGCGGTCGACACCACACGCGCCCAGTTGCTGACCCGGCTGGCCCGCTACCGGGGGCGGCTCGACCTGCTCCAGCAGAGCGGATCGTCGGAGCTGCCCACCTCACCCGAGTACGAGACGGCGCTGCGGGTCCACCGGACCGCGCTGGAGGCACAGCGCGAGGAGTTGCTGCGGTGGCGCGACTCCGGCCGGCTGCCGGACGAGGGACTGCGCGTGCTGGAACGCGAACTCGACCACGAGGAGCTGCTGCTGCCGAAACGGGCGCCGAGCTGACTCCGGGCCCGGCGCCCGCCGGCCGCCTCACAGCTGGCGCAGGATCACCGGATCCTTGATCTTCTTGTCGGCGGCCAGCAGCAACGCCTTGCTGATGATCTCGCCGAGCCGGCTGTCACCCTCGAACGGCAGGAACATCTCCGGCTCCTTCGCCTTCGCCGAGTCCGGGATGACGCACAGGTACCGCTCGTCCGGGGCGATCAGGATGTTGCCCGAGCCGCAGTGGATGCGGTACGTGTGCAGGTCGCCGCGTACCTCCAGGAACCTGTCGGTGAGCGTGCAGCGACCGGCGATCGCCAGCCGGGGGATCAGCTCCGCCAGCACGTCCCGGCGCGTCCGGCCGGTCGGGGTCAGCTCGCCGAAGCTGTTCTGCGCCCAGTAGTCGCGATACCGGCCCTCCGGCCCACCGTCGTACCAGTTCGGGTCGGCGCCCACCCCGGCCGCGGCCACGAACAGGTCGACGTCGCGCATCACCTCGCTCAGCACGACCGGCGGAACCTGCGCCAGCGGAACCGGCAGGCGCTCGCCCCGGATGAAGAACAGCTGGTCGGTTCCCATCGTGTCGAACACGAGGTCGTCGTCCCGGTGCTCGATCCCGGCGACACCCAGTTCGACGCGCAGCCCCCAGTCCGGGAGGGCCAGCCAGGGCAGGTTGTAGGACGCCCCGTCGTTGCGGTGCTGGACGTACGACCAGCCGCGCCGGGACAGCAGCGCGTTGAGCCGGTGCTGACGCACGATGTGCGCGGCGAACCTGTTGGAGTACACGCCAGTGGCTCGCTCCGCGTCGGTGAGCAGATACTGCTCCCGGTGCGCCTGCTTGAACGGCTGGGTGATCGCGTGCCGGGTCAGGAAGTCCCGCCACGGCCCCACCGCGTCGGGGTCGAGCACCGGATGCCACAACCGGACCGTCGCGTCGCCGGCCGGCTCGAACACGCTGTCGTCCACTGTGCGCAGCGCCTCACCGGCCCAGCAGCAGGCGACGCCGTCGACCGTCCAGACAAGCCGCCGGGCCAGCGTACGGGCCAGCGGATGGTCCAGGAGCCGTTCGCGCCACTGCTCGACGGTCCACGAACGGTCGCGCCGCAGCAGCCCTTCCAGCCGGTCGCGGGTGGCGACGAGCGTCGCGGCGACGTCGGCGACAGTCGCCTTCAGCTCCTTCACCTCCTCGCCGTGCTCCCTGCGCACCTGCGCCGGAGGTGTCCTGACCACCTTGCCGTCCGCGTTGCGCCACATCACTACGGCGTCGACACCGCGCACCTCCAGCTCGTACGAGCAGTCGCCCAGCTTGTCCGCGAGCGGCAGCCCGAAGCCGGGCAGGGCCATCTCCTCGACGTCCTCCCGGCTGACACCGAGCGCCTCGGCGTGCCGGGTCAACCCCTTCTCCACCAGGCGCAGGGTGCTCTTGTAGGTCAGCCGCGAGGACAGTCGCGCCAGCTGGGCGAGCGCGGCCGGGTGATCGGTGTCGACGAGCGCCGCGACCGCGGCGTTCGCCAGCTTCGGGCTCGCCGGGCCGTGGCCGGAGATCTTGCGGGCGGCCCGTTCCGCGATCTGGCCGAGGCTGCGCAGGGTCTCTTCGGATGGCGGGCACATCGTCCGCATCCAGAGCAGGCCCCACAGCAGCCTGACGTTGTAGCGGTCGATCATCCGTGGTGGCATGTCCTTGATGTGGCCGGCGCAGCACGTGGTCATGCGCAGTGGCAGGCTGCGGGACTGCCCGACGAGCGGGAGCCAGTCGTCGAGCCGGGCGGTGAACTCGTCGACGCCCACCGCGTCGAGCAGCGACCGGGCCTGCTTGCGCCAGGCGGCCGTCGGCTTCGCCTTGTCCGCCTCGACCGGGCAGTGCGCCAGCAGCGCCTCCCACGCGGACCGGCGATCCGCCGGCATCGCCTCGATGTCCGCGACGGCGCGGTCGGCCCACTGCTCACCGACGTTGGGGATCGGCCACATCCGGTCGGCCTCGTCGCTGATGTAGCTCAGCGAGCGCTCGATCCCGGTCCGACGCCAGGTCGCCAGCGCCGCCGGGTTCACCCGCCCGGCCGCGGCCTCCGCCTGGATGGCCTCCCAGGTGAACCGCTCGAGATGGGAGCTCCAGTAGTTGAATCCCAGCCAGGCCTGAGTGCTCAGCCGGCCGAGCCAGGCCGAGCCGTCGAGGCCGCCGCCGGAACACACGGCACGGATCAGCTTGGCCCACCCGTCCTTGCCCGAGCCCGGCACGGCCAGCGCGTCGAACACCACCTGCCGTACCGGCGCCGGTTGTGCGGCCAGGAGTTCCTTCGTGCGGCGCCACGCCACGCCCCGGGCCCGGTCCCACGGCTCCTCGTGCTGGTACGGCAGGTTCGGCAGGCTGTCGATCAGGGTGGAGGCGGCGACGACACGCCTGTCGTGATCCGCGTCGTCGCCGGTCAGGTCGGCCACGGCGGCGGCGACCGACTCGACCTTCCGGGTGGCCTCCGGCAGCAGCTCGACCAACGGCGGAGCGAGATCGTACGGCCCGTGCGGATCGTTCAGTGCCGCGAGCAGCGACGGAACCGTCCCGGCCGGCGCCCAGCCGCACACGGTCACCACCAGGCTGATGGATTCCCGCTGACCAGGCTCGTTGAGGGTCTGGCCGCTCCGCTCGCACCACCTCTTGACGGTGGCGACCACATCGCGCAGGGCCGACTCGGGGTCGTACGTGTCCACTCAGCCACCCACCAGCGGGACGAGCTTGAGGAAGGTGACGCGCGATCCCGCGTGCAGGCGGACCTTCTCGTCCAGGTCGGTGACCTGGTGGTCGTCCACGAGCACCACGAAGGCGTTGCGGCCGAACGCGTCGAGTGTCGTCCGCGTCCGCTCCTCGGGATCGGCGTCCGCGCCGGACTCGGCGATCCCGAGGGAAACCCGACGGCGGATCAACTCGGCGAGGGGCAGCGTCTCCTCGAAGACCTCAATGGTCCACGCGGGCCCGCCCGGAGCTCCGACCACCTCGTCGGTGACTGTGATCAATGGCATGGCGGAGAAGGTAACGCTTCCCTCCGACACCTCAGCATTTTGTGTGACCTGACCGCGTACCGGACAGTCTCCACGGTGTGCGAGATCATTCCGTGAAGGCGAGGTTGTGAGCGTGTCCTATCCCGCGTACCCGAACAGGGCCGACATGTCGGCGGTGGTGGACGCGGCTCGCCGCGGCGACCGGGCGGCGACGGACGAGGTGGTCTCGCACTGTCTGCCGCTGGTCTACAACATCGTGGGCCGGGCGCTGAACCGGTCGGCCGACGTCGACGACGTGGTGCAGAACACGATGCTGAGCGTCGTACGCGGCCTGCCGGGCGTCCGCGAGCCGCGGCTGTTCCGGTCGTGGCTGGTCGCCGTCACTATGAACGAGATCCGCACCCACACGCAGCGCCGGCCGACCACACCGGCGCCGCCGGAGGACATCGACAACGTGATCGACCCGCGCGCGGACTTCGAGGACCTGACCCTGACTCAGCTCCGCCTCGCCGACCAGCGCCGCGAGGTCGTGCTGGCCACGCGCTGGCTGGACGACGACCACCGCCATCTGCTGTCCCTGTGGTGGCTGGTCGAGGCCGGTCACCTCACCCGCGCCGACCTGGTCGACGCCCTGCGCCTGGAGCCACATCACGTGACCGTGCGGGTGTCCCGGATGAAGGCGCAACTGGACACCGCCCGGCTGGTGGTGCGAGCCCTCACCGCGCGGCCCGGCTGCGCCGGCCTGCGCGACACCGCGTCGGGCTGGAACGGTCAGCCGGCGCCGCTGTGGCGCAAGCGGTTCGCGCGGCATCTCCGGGACTGCGCGCACTGCCCGGACGCGACGAGCGACCTGGTGCCCGCGGAACGGCTGCTCGCCGGCCTGGCGCTCACGCCGCCCCCGGCCGCACTCGCCTCGGACGTCACGCAGAAGCTGCACGCCGTCGCCTCCGTGTCGCCCGTCGCCCCGGCCGGTACGCACGCCGTGGCGGCCGGAGCGAGGTCCGGGCTCTCGTTGTCCAAGACCCTGGTCGGCGTCGCCGCGGCCGTTGCCGTGCTCGGCGGGGGTGGTCTGATCCTTGCCAACTACCCGAGCGGATCGAAGCAGCAGCCGACGAGCGTGGCGGCCTCGCAGCCCGCGACCGAGACCACCGCTCCCGCGCTCACACCCTCCCCGACCGCCGCCTCCCCGACCGCCGCCCTCCCGAGCCCCACCCCGAGCAGGGCGGCGAAGCCCAGCAAGTCGCCAAAGCCGACCCCGTCGCCGGTCAAGTCCACCGCCACGTCCAACGGCTTGTCAGCAGCGGAACGGCGGCTGCTGGTGCTGCTCAACGAGCGGCGTCGCGCGCTCGGGCTGACCGAGGTCAAGCTGGGCGCGGCGCAACACCGGGAGGCGGAGTCCTGCGTACGGCGGAACCTGAACGCGAGCGGGTTGCAGCACTGCGGGCACGAGGTGCTGTTCGCCTCGTCGGGCAACTCCTCGCCGGAGCAGATGATCGAGGCGTGGTTCAACAGTCCGGGCCACAAGACGGCGTTGACGTACGCCAGCTCCCGCTTCGCCGGACCGGCGATCGTGTTCAACGGCAGTCGCCAGGTCGCCGCCATCAACATCGACTACTGAGGCGGTCGCTACGCTCCCCCGATGACGCACGAGAAGGAGATCGTCGAGCCGGTCGACCTGTGCCTTCCGGACGGGCGGCTCAACCCCGCCGCGGTCGGCTGGACCCGCCGGCCGCTGCACCGGGCGAGCCTACGCGGTTGGGGTAGAACCAAGCGCTGGGAGTACTGGGGGATAGTGGCGCCGACCCACATCGTCGGCCTCGTCGCGTCGTCGCTGGACTACGCCGGGGTGCACGGCGTCTACGTGCTCGACCGCGCCACGAAGGTCGAGACCGGCACGGACGCCGTGGTCCCCTTCGCCCGCGGCGTCGTCATGCCGCCGATCAGCGGCGTGGGCGCCGTGCACGCGCACGGAGGCGGCCTGTCGATCGACATCGACCAGACCACCGAGGGCAGCACGATCCGTGCCACCGCGCCGGGCATCCAGATCGACCTCGTGGTGCCGCTCCCGCCCGGCCACGAGTCGCTCGGCGTCGTGGTCCCGTGGAGCACGCGCCGGTTCCAGTACACGGTCAAGGACGTCGGGCGCCCGGTGCGCGGCTCACTGCGGGTGAACGGTACGACGCACGTCGTGGACGAGCGGGACTCGTTCGCCGTGCTCGACCACGGCCGGGGCAAGTGGCCGTACGCGATCACGTGGAACTGGGCGGCGGGCAGCGGATCGGACGTGTCGATCCAGCTCGGCGGCAAGTGGACCGACGGCACCGGCTCGACCGAGAACGCACTGTTCACCGGCGGCCGGCTGCACAAGCTCGGCGCCGAACTGCGCTGGAGCTACGACCGCCGCGACTGGCTGCGGCCGTGGCGGATCAGCGGTGATCGCGTCGAGGTGGAGTTCCACCCGTTCCACGAGAAGGTCTCCCGCACCAACCTCGGCGTCGTGGCCAGCGAGACCCACCAGTGCTTCGGGCACTTCTCCGGCTGGGCCCAGGCGGACGACGGCGAACGGGTGGCTCTGGACGGCCTGGTCGGCTGGGCGGAGGAAGCTCAGAACCGCTGGTGACGCAGCCGCTCGTTGACCTGACGGACCACGTCCTCGGGAAGCTTGACCACGCGCCGGTCGTACGTGAGCAGACCGTTCAGCTCGTCCTCCACGTCGGACAGCTGGGTGTAGACGGTCGCGCTCAGACCGGCCCGGATCGCGGGCACGATCTGCTCGGTGTGCAGCCGCGTGAACGCCTCCGCCAGGTCCTCGGCGCTCCGGTACCGCCGGTAACCGAAATCCTTGCGGCTGAAGGCGTGCCCGTCGACGCGCAGGTTGTAGCCGCCGTACTCGGACAGCACCAGCGCCCGGCGGTCGCCGCGTCGCCGCGGCACCCGGAAGCGGCGGAAGTAGACGTGCAGGCTGCGCAGGTCGCCGCCGCCCTGGTCGTGCCAGCCGCTGGCGTGGTCGACCGTACGGGTGCTGTCGAGTTCGGCGACCTCGCGGGCGATCCGGGCCGCGTCGAACTGCCCCCAGCCCTCGTTGAAGGGCACCCACACGGCGAGGCTCACCACGTTGCGCAGGTGCTCGACGGTGTCGCGCAGCTCGGCCCGGAACCGGTCCCGTCCACCGGCGTCGGCACGGCCGAACCAGCGCCGCCACCGGCCCCGGTCGGGCAGCCGCAGCGGCGTCACCGCCGGCGCGGTGACGACCAGCGGGTGGTAACTGCTGCCGCCGTTGACCATGTCCTGCCAGACCAGCATCCCCAGCCGGTCGCAGTGGTGATACCAGCGCAGCGGCTCGATCTTGATGTGCTTGCGCAGCATGGTGAACCCGAGCCGCTTCATGGTGGCGATGTCGGCGATCATCGCCTCGTCGGAGGGCGCCGTGTACATGCCGTCCGACCAGTAGCCCTGATCGAGGATGCCGGCGTGGAAGTACGGCCGCCCGTTGAGCAGCAGCCGGGGCACGCCGTCCCCGTCCGGTCCGACACCGAACGAACGCATGCCGAAGTAGCTGCGTACCCGGTCCGCGCCCAACTCGGCGGTCACGTCGTAGAGGAACGGATCCTCGGGGCTCCACTGCCGTACCTCGGGGATCGGGATGCGAACGGCCACGCCGACGGGTGCGGTGGCCTCGGCCACCGCGACCCCGTCGGCCAGGATCCGGATGCCGGCGTCGCCGGCATCCGCCGTCGCGTGCACCGTCACCTCGACGCACCGCTCGTCGAGGAGCGGGGTCAGGGTGAGGTGCCGCAGGTGTACGGCGGGCACGCTCTCGGCCCACACCGTCTGCCAGATCCCGGACTGGGCGGTGTACCAGATGCCGCCGCGGCGCAGCCGCTGCTTGCCCCGGGAGTGGTGGCCGGTGTCGCTGTCGTCCTGGACCGCCACGACCAGGACGTTGGCGTCCTCGCGGAGCGCGTCGGTGATGTCGCAGGTGAACGGCAGATACCCGCCGGTGTGGTCGCCGACCGCAACCCCGTTCAGGTAGACCTGGCAGGTCTGGTCGACCGCGCCGAAGTGCAGCAGCAGGCGCGAGCCGGCCGCGTGGAAGCCCACCGGGAGGGTCAGCGGTCGGCGGTACCAGAGCGTCTCGCCCGGCTGGAGCTGCCGCCCGACGCCGGAGAGCGTGGACTCCGGTGAGAACGGCACGAGGATTTCCCCGTCGTAGCGTTCCGGCTCGGTGGACGAACCGGTGATCGCGTACTCCCACCGGCCGTTGAGGTTGAGATAGCTGTCCCGGGCGAACTGCGGGCGGGGGTATTCGGGCAGGACCCGCTCCGGGTCGAGCGTGGAGCCCCACGGGGTCAGCAGCGTCATGCCCGGGCCTCCCGCTCCCGCCGCCGCAGCGCCACGGCCGGCACCGCAATGAGGACCAGCACTGCGAGCGCCATGAGGAAGATGCCCGGCGTCGGAACCTGCTTCACCACGCCGAGATCCTCGTAGACCTCGCCGGCGCCGGTGATCACGGCGGCGCCGAGGTACGGGCCGACGAGCATCGGCACGAGGATGGCGAAGACCATCCGCAGCCCCTGGACATGGCCGGCCCGATCCGGTGGCGAGTAGTCGCGCACGATGGCGCCGATCGGGGCGAGGACGAGCATGAAGCCCGACATCATCACGACCCCGGCGGCGATCACGGGAACCATGCCGCGGGCGAAGAACATCAGCACCAGGCCGGCGCCGTACACCACTACTGCCGGCAGGAGGAAGCGCACCTTGCCGACGCGGTCGATGAGCCGCCCGCCGACCACGCTGACCGCCGACGCCGTGACGAGGACGACGGCCAGGACTATCGCGTACCCCTCGATCCGCAGGTACCGCTGCAGGTAGATGATCAGATACGGCAGGAACACCTGCGTGGAGATCCCCCAGATCGACCAGGCCGCCAGGGCGAGGTAGAGCCCCGGGTTGGCGCGGACGGCGGCCGGGCGCAAACCGTGGACGACGGCGCGCAGGTAGCCGCCCTCGTGCCGGACGAGTGACGGGCTGTCCTCGACCAGGAACCAGGCCAGCAGACCGGCCACGGCCATGATCGCGCCGATGACCACGAAGAACAGCCGCCAGTTCCCGGCGCGGGCCAGCCCGTCGAACCCGCCGAAGATCACCAGCATCGAGACCAGCGGCATGATGGCGAGCACCGACTCGACCCGGCCACGGTTGGCCGGCTCGGTCACGTCGGTGACCCACGCCTGGAACGCCGCGTCGTTTGCGCCCGAGCCGAGGAAGGACATCAGGCAGTCGAGGGTGATGACCGCGATCGCCGTGACCAGCACGACGTTCGCGACGGGCGCGATGTCCTCCACGAAACCCACTGTCAGGAAGCCGAAGGCGGCGGTGGAGACGCCCCACAGCAGGTAGCCGCCCGCGATGAACGACCGGCGCCGCCCGGTCCGGTCGGAGAGGGCACCGAGCAGCAGGGTGGCGACAGTGGCGGTCACTGCGCTGGCGGCGACCATCGTGGCGATCGCGTTGGGATCGTCGGTGATCGTGTCGTACACGAACAGGTTCAGGTAGATGTTCTCGATGGTCCAGGCCATCTGCCCGACGAGCCCGAGCACGATCAGCGCGGTCCAGGTGCGGGGGCGCAGGCCGGCTGGACCGGCCGAGGTAGCCGGGGTGAGCACGCTCGGGGTGGCGGACACGACGGCCTCCTTCGACGGGTCAGAATATGATCCGTCCCGCCCGGCCGTCGATGGGTCCGGGGTCGGCCAGGCAGCTGCGTCCGAGCGGGCACGACGAAATGACCCCGGTACGGAGTCGCCGGACCATGGCCTTCGTCATCAGTCTTTGCGGACGGCGAGGTTGAGGGCGGCGACGGTCAGCTGAGTGAGGTCAGGAAGTTGATCCTCGCCGAGCGTGACACCGCGCAGGTTGTCCAGCGCCGTCTTCAGCCCGTGAAGGCGACTGCCCCGCAGATCGGCACCGTCGAGGTGACAGGAATCCAGTTCCAGGCCTGCAAGGTCACATGACCGCAGTGCGGTGCGCGGTAGACGGCAGGACGACCACGCGCCGTTCGTGAGAGTGCAGTCGGTGAAGGCGACCGAGCCGGCGGCGGCGACGCGCTGGAGGGTGGCGTAGTCGAAGCGGCAGCCGTCGAACAGGACGTCCTTGAGGCGTACGTCGGTGAGTCTGGTGCCGGTGAACCGGGAGCCGGTGATCGCGCAGCGTTCGATGGTGATGCCGGTCAGGGTCGCTCCGGAGAAGTCGGTGCGGGTGATCTCGCAGCCGTAGAGGCTGCCGGCTTCCCAGGTGCTCTCGCTCAGGTCCACACCGGTGATCAGGCTGCTGCGGATACTGGCGTCCTCAAGGTGCGAGCCGCGCCACGCCGAGCCCTCGACGAGGGCCTCGGTGAGGCCGTTCACCAGGTCCGTCGTGGTGTCGAGGTCGTCCGGTTCGAGGTCCGGCAGCAGGAGCTTCACGTCGCCGATCGTGGTGGTGCGCATGTGTCCTCAACCTGTGTGGGCGCGGGGTGGGCACGTCACCCCGCGCGCCCCATGGCGGGGGCTACTTCTTCTTGTTCCAGTTGTCCCAGCCGGGTCGACTGTCGAACCTACCCTTGTTGGCCCAGGTGGGGCGGTTGTCGAACTTCGCCGCGTCGATCGACGTTACCGACCGCTGCGGGTCGACGCCGAGGCGGGCGAGTTGCTCGGGTGCGGCGTTGACGAGGACCGCGAGAGCGTCGGTCATGGTGCTCCTCCTGCTCTTCGATGTTGAAGCCGACCGACTCGCAGCCGGGCAGGCCGGTGAAGAAGCCGACGAGAGCTTCCGCGTGGTCGATGGTTTCCGGGGTGACCACACAGATCACCGAGCACGGCAGCCCCGCTTCGGCCAAGGTCTGCATGCCGCGCAGGGTTCGGGCGTCCGTCGGGTTGCCGGCCCGGTCGAGGCGGTTACGGTTCAACGCGCCCGGTCCGTCGATGCTGACCCCGACCTCGAACCCGTAGGTGGTGAACAGCTCGCACAACTGGCGGTTGATCAGAGTGCCGTTGGTCTGGATCTCGTGACGCACCATTCCCGCGCGCCGGAGCTTCTCGAAGGGGCCAGCAGGCTCCGGAAGAGCCCTATGGGTGTGTAGCAGTAGGTGCAGTCGAGGCTGTAGAAGCTCGTCGGCTGCACGACCAGGGTGTGGAAGCTGCCGGAGACCGCCGGTTGGCCGGTGGCGTTGATGAGGCCGAGGCTGTTCACGAGGTGGCCTCCTCGTCGATGCTGGCCGTGGTGGTGCTGACCCGATAGGCGGGAGCGTGGCGGGCCGGCCAGCCGAGGAACCGGTCGAACATGTCGGCGGCGCTGCCCGTGACGCTCGGGTTGAGCCGGTGCAGGTCGTCGATCGCGTCGTGCAGGCAGCCGGCCAGGTAGAGGAACAGGCTCACCGGCACTTCTCGGTACTCGGCCAGGAGCGCGAGCTTCGCTGCGCCGCAGGGCCACGGCTGCCCGCATCGGCGGCACAGCCACAGCGGGCGCGTCGGCAGATGTTCCACCTCGGCGGGTACGAGCCGGTTCACCGCGGGACGACGCTGTGGCCCGGTCACCGGCGACCGCCCTCGCGGGCCTGCTGCTCGAACAGCCGACGCCACACGAAGGTGAGCAGCGGCGAATCAGCCGGCCGCACCCGTCCCGGCGAGGCCGTCCACCTGGGCTCGGGGTGCCGGGGCTGGGTGGCCATGGCGTTACGCGAGACATACACCGTCATGCCGCCACCCCCGTCAGGGACGATGAGCGGCGGGCCCGCCGGGGGAAGGGCGAGCCCGCCGCCGCACCGCGGCGGCTGGGAGCAGACCGCCGATCACCCACCCACGCAGCCCTCATGGCGGTACGCAGGCGGGGAAAGCGCCGAGACAGTTCGCTCCCGGACGGGCCGAGCCAGCGGCCCAAGCCGTGGTGTGGTGCGCCGCTCATCGATCCCTCCATCTGCAGCTCCGTGTCAGTCATCCCTGACATCGGCATCGACACGCGCCGGTGATCTGGGGTGAACTGAACGTAAGGGCGGTCCGTCCGGAGGACCGGGAAAATCCGTACCGGGTCCGGCGGCCTTCAGCGGGCAGGGTGACGGTGTGCGAGGAATGACGGACGACATGACGATCGGCCAGCGCGTCGCCTTCTACCGGCGTCGACGCGGGCTCTCCCAGGAGGTGCTGGCCGGTCTGGTCGGCAAGACGCAGGAGTGGTTACGCAAGGTCGAGACCAACCGGGCCGACCTCGACCGGCTGTCGGTCATCCGCGCGATCGCCAAGGCCCTCGACGTGTCCCTCGGCGACCTGATCGGTGCGCCGAGCCTGTTCGAGTGGTCGGATGACTCCGGGCGCGAGACGATCCCGGCCTTGCGGGCCGCGCTCCACGACTACCGTCACCTCGCGCCGGCGCTTGCCAGCACGGTGGACGTCGAGGCACCCGCCCTGCGCGAGATCGAGAACGACGTCGCCGAGATCTGGACCGCCTACCAGCACTCGCGGTACGGCACCCTCGCCCGCCGACTGCCCTACCTCATCCACGACTGCCTCACCGCCACCGAGGCGTACGACGGCGACGACGGCCAGCGCGCGCATGCGATGACCGCCTACGCGCACCAGCTCGCCGCGTTGTTCCTTACCAAGCTCGGCGAGGGCGACCTCGCGTGGACCGCTGCCAGCCGAGGGCTGGCCGCCGCCAACGTTAGCCAGGATCACGTCGTCATCGGCTCACTCAGCCGCTCCGCCGCACACTCGCTGGCATCCATCGGGGAGTACGCCCAAGCCCTGGGCCTCGCCGCCACGGCGGCGCGGTTCCTGGAACCCCGGCTCGCCAAGCCGACTCCGCAGCTGCTGTCGGTCTACGGCAGCCTGCACCTCGTCTGCGCGCTGGCCGCCGCCCGAGACGACGATCGCGCCTCGGCCGACACCCACATCACCGAGGCCGACGCCGCCGCAAGACGGCTCGGCGCCGACGGCAACCACGTGTGGACCGCGTTCGGCCCGACCAACGTGTCGATCCACAAAACGACCGTGGCGATGGAACTCGGCGACGTGCAACGCGCCATCGCCATCGGCGCCCCACTCGACACCAGCACCGTGCCCGTCGAGCGACAGGTTCGGCACGCCATCGAAACCGCCCGAGCCCTTGCCCGGTGGAACCGCATCGACGACGCGCTCGCCGCGCTCCTGGACGCCGAGGTCATCGGCCCCGACCAGGTGCGCTACCACTCGCTCTCCCGCGACCTTGTCCGGGACATCCTCACCCGCCCCCGGCCACCTCGACTGGCCGTCGAACTCAGCGACCGGATGGGCGTCCGGTCGGGAGGACCGCGCTGGTAGCTGGGCTCAGATCAGCCGGCTCGTGTAGCCAGCCGCTACCAGGCGCTCGAAGGCCTCCCGTACCTCGTCCGGCATCTCCTGGGGGATCGCGAACCCGCGCTCGGCGTACACCTCGATCCGCTGCGTGTCGCCGACCAGCATGTCCACCACCCGCCGCGGGTCGCCGATGCTGCGCACGTAGTCGTCCAGGTCAAGCGGGTTCGACGCGCACACCACATCGACCTCGGGCCACATCAGCCTGCAGGTGGCGTAGGCCCGACGCTGCTGGTACGGCCGAGACATGATCAGCACCGACTTCACCGGGATCCGGTGTTCGGTCAGGAGCCGACGCGAGTACTCCAGGTTCTGCGCGGTGTTCGTGGCACGTGGCTCCACGAGAATCGCTTCCCCGGGTACACCCTGCTCGATGGCGTACTCGCGGTAGTGCACTGCTTCTCCACGCGGAAAACGGTCGACGGTCGTCGGGGCGTTCGCGCCCGTGAACACGATCCTTGGGAACAGTCCCTCGTGAAACAAGCGCGTCGCGATGACAGCCACGCCGAGGTCATGACTCCCCAACCCGATTCCCACGTCGCACGGGCGCAACTCGTGACGCATGTCGTGGTAGCGCCACAGCGTCTCCACGTCCGCTCGGATCGCGTCACGGATCGCCTCGGAAGGTGCCGCCGCATGCCGGTTCATCAGCACCTACCAGTCCGGTCCGCGCTGGGTTCCCTCATGCCGCCAGCGTAGGGGTAGCAGGGCAGCACCACGCCGCTGAGTCCAGCACCACGCCGCTGGCCACGTCACAATCAGGTACGACAGGATCCGCCACCGCCTCGGGGACAACCGCCTCGCGGCATGCTGGTCACCCATTCCCTGGTGATCCCTCCGAGCCTCGGCGGTTCGACATCCTGTTTCCCAAAGCCCCAACAGAGAGTGATCGATGCTCTGACCGGGAGATCGGAGGCCAGGGACCGCCGCGACCGGAGACAGCGCCCGTCGTGGGCCGTTGGGCGAGGCGTCGGCGGGCCGTGCGAGCGCCCCACATACCAAACCGTGGTTTTGGGACCGATTTTGGAGATCACTGTTCAGTGAATCAGCCGAATAGCCGAGAACGAAGAAACGAAGCGGTCAAACCGGGCCACCAAAAGTCGATCTCCATGGAGAGCGCCGCACCGCCAGCACCGATCGCCAGAAACGCCTGACACGCGCCTTCCCGGCTCGGCGACGAAGCGCCACACACTGAGAAAATGGTTACCGAAAGTGACGGATTCACGCGAGCCCTCCGCGCCAGCGTTCAGCTGATCAGCCACCCCTCGCCCCGGCCGCCTAGCGCCAGCCCTCCAGATGTGAGACTGTCTATGTAACTGAATGTGCCTGTGCAGCTGCATTTAGCGATGTGGGTGGTTCCGTTGGAACAGCTTCCATTGTGGGGACCGAGCACCGACGAAGAGCCGAGACCGAAACCAGTCCTGGCACGACCAACGAAACTCCGCCTTCTGATCACAGTGAAAGCGGCACCCAACCCCTCCGCGCAGTACGGGGAGACTGTCTGCGTCGGGGCACTCGGCATAGACCCACCCTGGACGGGCTGGATTCGCCTCTACCCAATCCACTACCGGCACCTCGATGACGACGGCAAGTTCCACAAGTACGACATCATCCACGTCGAGGCACTCCCAGCCAGGCAGGACCAGCGGCGCGAGAGCTGGAAGCCGATCGTGGACACCATCACCACCGAACGGCATATCGCCAATCGGCAGTCGCGTCGGAACCTTCTCGATCCACTCGTCGAAGACTCCATGTGCCGACTCAACAGACAGGCCCGCGACGACCCGAGCGCACGATCGATCGCTCTCATTCGCGCGGCCGACATCTCGGCGCTTAAGGTCAAGCGACACCCCGGCTGGTCGGCGGAGGATCGCAGGAAGATCACTGGCTACCTCAACCAGCTCGACCTACTGGAACCGGCCAAGCGCAGCCCGCTTCAAGCACCGCGCTTCACCGGCGCCTACCGCTACCGCTGCGCGGACCGTCATTGCCGCGGTCACCAGCAGACACTCTGGGACTGGGAGTTCGTCGCCCTACAGCGTCGCCTGAGCAAGCTCACCGACGCGGAGGCCGAGGAGCAGCTGAGAGACAAGTTCCTCACCCAGCTCTGCGCCGCCGACCGCGACGTCGCCTTCTACGTAGGCAACCAAGCGGCACGACCGCAGTCCTTCAGCATCGGCGGCGTCTACGCACCAAGACGGCCCACCGCCCGGTACCGGCTGCACGTCAACTAATGAGGTCGGCCAGCACGTCGGCATGGCACGCATCCTCGACCCGACACCAGCACGCCAACTGCTTCCCCGCGAGTTCCCGACGCGCCCGCTCAACAAGGGCCGGCTGCCCCACAAGCCACTGCCGATAGAGGCGTAACGCCTCCGCCCGATCATGCTTCCGCAGGCTAAACGGATTGGCCCAAGGAGAACGCCGCAACCCGAACCCCTGCCGCCCCACGTACACGGCACCCGGTGGTACCACCGGGTGATAGAGATCCCCCTGCACACGAACCCGAGGCTGTCCCCCCACGCCGCCAGCGTAATCGGCGACGACCGGCCCCGCGTGGATGCTCGAAGGAAGCGCGTCGACGCCCGGACTGGCGAATGCCCCAATGACCACGAAGGCCCGATGCAGGCTGGCCACCTCAGAGATGACCATGAGGGCAGTCGTCCACGGAACAACCACATGTCCCAGCAACCCCGGCCCGGTCCAACGGCTCCCGAGCACCCACCGAGCGACCACCCACGCACACGAAAAAGGCCCCGACCCGGCGTGAACCACCAGGTCAGGGCCTTGATCGTTGGTGCGCCGCCAGGGACTCGAACCCCGAACCCGCGGATTAAGAGTCCGCTGCTCTGCCAGTTGAGCTAGCGGCGCTCGCTGACAACGGGACGAGACGTTAGCACGCCCGCCCAGCACCCCCGAAATCCAGGGTCGGCCTCACCGCACCGCCAGCGTGACCTGCCCGGTCGCGGCCCCCGACGGGTCCACCATCAGGGTGTACGCCCCGGAGGCCGGCAACACGGTCGGCCCGAGTTCACCGGCCCCGTTGATCACGCAGCCGCTGCCGACGGTGCTGCCGTCGGGCGCGCGCAGCGCCAGCACGCCGCACTGGTCCGGCAGGTCGGAGGCGGTCGCGCTCACCGTCACCGACGTGCCGGCGACGGCGGTGAACCGGTAGCCGATGACCGCGCCGGGCCGTTCCACGACGGCGACGACAGGTGGCCCGCCGGGCGTGATCGCCGCCTCGCGGTCCCGGCTGGTGACCAGCCGCAGCGTGGTCGTGCCGGTGCCGCGTTCGGTCGGGTCGACCACCACCGTGTACGTCCCGTCGGCGGGCAGCACCGTGCCGTCGACCTCGCCGGTCCCGTTGATCACGCAGCCGCTGCGCAGCAGCCGCCCCTCGGCGTCCCGCAGTTCCAGCGGCGAGCACTGGTCGGTGAGCGCGCTCGTCGGCACCTCCACGTAGACGCGCTCACCGGCGCGCCCGGTGAACCGGTAACGGGCCCGCGCGCCGGGCTGCTCGACGGTGGCGGTGACCGCCGGGCCGTTCGGCTGCAGCGTCCCGTCGCTGTCCTGGGCCGCGTACACCCGCACGACGGCGCGGCCGGTGTCACCGGGCGCCGCGACGACCCGCAGCGCGTACGTGCCGGTGGCGGTGAGGTCGACGCGGTCGACGTACCCGTTGCCCTTGATGTTGCAGCCGCTGGCGATCTCCCGGCCGCCCGGCTCGGTGAGCACGTACGGCGAGCAGCGGTCGCCGATCCCGGGCGCGGTGGCGTCGACGAAGACGGCGTCCCCGGCTCGCGCGGTGAACGTCAGCGGCGCGCCGCCGGGGGTGAGCGAGGCGGCGGCGACGGGTACGGCGGTGATCGGGGTGGCGGCCGGCGGGGCGACCCGTTCGGTGCTCGCGCCGGCGACGGCGAACTCGGGGCGCCCGCTGACCGCGACGTCGAAGACGCACTCGGCGAGCTGGGCGGGCGCGGTGACGCCGGCCCAGCGGCACACCTGTTCGGCCGCCGCGCGCCGGGCCGGGTCGAGGTCGGCGACGGTGACCTCTCGTTCCGGGAACGCGCGGTCGGTGAACGTGCCGGTGTTCTGCCCGTCGTCGTAGTGCAGCAGCGAGCGGTCCGCGGCGATCCGCCAGCTGTCCGCGTACGCGGGATAGAGCTTGCCGAAAGGCACCGGCTGGGCCAACGGCGCCCCGGAGGCGGGCGCGATGTCGTCGGCCGGGTCGCCGTCGAAGTCGCCGAGCAGTCCGCGTACCTTTCCGGCCCGGGTCTCGGCCAGCCGCACCAGGATCCGGTAGCCGTACCGGCCGATCTGGTCCACCGCCGCCGCGGAGCCGTCCGGCCACGTCACGTCGTACCCGTCGGTGGGCCCGGTGTCCGACGGGCGGCGGGTGAGCGTGCCGCCGCCGGCCAGGTCGGTGCGGTCCGGGGGTACGGCGAGCGGCGCGCCGTCGACGTGTACCCGGGTGCCGCCGTCGGTGAGGGTCAGCGCGACGCGGTGCGCGCCGACCCGGAACGCGACAGCCGAGTTGACCGAGGCGGTCCGCGTGCCCGCCATCGGGGCCTGCCGCACCTGCACCTCCAGCGGGTCGCCACCGGTGGAGGCGACCAGCGTGAACTCGCCGACTGCCTGGAAGTCGTAGGCGACCCGGTCGAACGTGACCAGGTGCGGGTCGCCGTTGCTGCCGCCGCAGTCGGCGCCGTCCTCGCAGAGCTTCACCGGCCCCTTCGGCGGCGGCGTCTTCTTGGCCGGCTTCTTGCACTCGTCGAGGCTCTTCGGCAGCGTCTTCCCGTCGTACTCGGTGCGCGGCGGCAACCCCTTCGCCGCCCGATAGCGGTTCTCCGCGAGCGTCGCCTTCACCTCGGCGGTACGGATGCCGGTGCCGCCGCACTCGCCCTGCGGCACCGCGTTGCGGGAGATGTCGTCGGCGTGGTTCAGCTCGTGGTAGAGCGCGGCGCAGGGGTCACGGGCCACCCCGTCGTCGTACGGGTCGGTGGAGGTCGGGTTCCACGTGACGGTCGAGGAGCCCTTGCCGTCGGCGCTGTCCGGCGTCTCGAACGCGCCGGAGCCACCAGTGGTCGGGATGATCCGCACCCGAGGGCTCTTCTTGTCGCGCAGCCTCGGCAGCAGGCCGGACGGGTCGCCGCCGGGTAGCGCGAACCCGGCCAGGCAGCCGTCGACAGCCGCCTGGAAGTCGACGCCGCTGACCGGCACCCCGGCGGTCGGGTCGACGCCGTAGTCGGCGCGCGCCGGCCGGGCACCACCACCGACGTACGCGCCGACGGCGACCAGCAGCAGCGCCACGACGGCGGCGGTCGGCCGGCGGCGTACCAGCAGCAGCACGACCAGCGCGACGACGAGCAGCGCGAGGACTCCCCCACCGACGAGCCAGAGCCAGCGTCGGCCGGGACCGCCGTCGTCGGACACGGTGAACGTGCTGGTCCGCAGCACCGTCGCGCCCGCGCACAGGTCCGCCGCGCCGGTCACCGGCAGCGTCACGTAGCCCGCTGTCACCTCGTACCGGCCGGGTGCGCCGACCGGCCAGAGCGTGTCCAGCCCGCCGCCGTCCGGCGTGGCGGCCACCGAGCGGAGGACCACCTCGCCGTCACGCAGCCGTACCCCGGTCGAGGTCACTGTGGCGGTCGCGCCCGGCTCGACGGTGGTCAGTCCGGCGGTGGCGGCGGCGCCGATCCCGTCGTCGTGGAAGCTGCGGGCGAGCGTCGGCGTGACGTCGCGCCCGTCCCGGCGTACCCCGGTGATCTGCACGGTGCCGACGGCGCTGGTGGCGAGCGCGCAGGCCGCGCCGGTGGCGTTCGTGACGGTGAGGTCGAGGCGGACCTGGTCCCCGGCGCGGTAGTCGGCCTGACCGGGCCGCAGCGCCAGGCCGAGGCCGCCGTCGGCGGGCGCCGCGGCGGCGCTCGCCACCCCGGTCGCCAGAGCGGTCACGAGTACGCCGAGCGCCGCAGCCAGCCGCAGGGTCCACCTCATGGTGCGGACTGTAGAAGCGGGTGGGCCGGTTTCCGCGCGGTCTGTCGGGGACCGGTCGGAGCCGTATCCTGCTGGTGATGAAGCTCTTCGGTACGGTCGCCGACCTGTACGAGCGCGCGCGGCCCGGTTATCCGCCGGAGATCGCCGAGTCGATCCTCGCCTACCACGGCGGTACCCCGGCCTCAGTGGTCGAGGTCGGCGCGGGCACCGGGAAGGGCACCGACGTGCTGGCCCGCCTCGGCGCGCCGCTGACCTGTGTGGAGCCCGACGCGCGGATGGCGGCCCGGCTGGCCGAGCGGTTCCCGGACGCCCGCGTCGAGGCGACGACGTTCGAGCGATGGTCGCCGCCGGCCGGCGGGGTGGACGTGCTCGCCTGCGCGATGGCCTGGCACTGGCTGGACGCCGCCACCCGCAACGCCCTGGCCCGGCGCGCCCTGGCACCCGGCGGCACGCTCGCCGTCTTCGGGCACCGCTACGACTACGCCGACGCCGGCCAGCAGGCCGCCGTCCGGGCCGCACTGCGATCCGTCGACCCCACCGTCCGGAAGCGGCCCGTCGACTGGTTCCACCGGGACATCCTCGACAGCGGGCAGTTCGACGACGTACGCCGCGAGGTGTTCCGGCGGGAACTGCCGCTGGACAAGGAGCGGTACCTGGCGCTGATGCGCACGTTCGGGCCGTACCTGTCCCGGACCCCCGAGCAGCAGCAGCGCGGGATCGCCGCCCTGGACCGGCTGGTGGACGACTTCGGCGGCACCGTCGTGCTCGACCTGCGGACCACGCTGGTGCTGGGCCGGACCGATGCTCGGTGACCTGGTGATGGCCCGCGGCAGTTGCTGAACCTCAAGCGGCTCGCCGAGTCCGCAGCTCATTCGGTCACGCCGGTCGTCGCTCGACCGGCGCGCTGCTGAGCACGCCGTCGGGGCGGACCTCCTGACGAAGACGCGCCAGGTTGACGAACCGGTCGCCGTCGACCGGGGCGGCGTCGAGCAGGCGCAGGACCACAGTGCAGTACTTGGCCATGGTGTTGCGGCCCGGCATGAAGATGAACAACTCGTCGTGGGCGTCCGGCGTCTGCACGAACAGGTCGGCAGGCAGGGACGGCAGCGTCTCCGGGGTGCCCGTCACCGCGACCTTGACCGTCCAGAACGGCCCGGTGCCGTCGAGTACGCGCCGGTCCTGCTCCGGCGTCTCCAGCGCCATCGTCCGCCACGGCTCGCCCAGGCAGGTGAGGCCCGCCCGCCGCACGGCGGTGACCAGTTCGGCCGCCGCCGCCTGGATGATCTCCTCGGCCCGGTCCCACTCCTGCGCGTCCCGGCCCAGCGGCGTGCCCGGCACGAGCCGCGCCACCACAGTCGTGGCCGGCACGTGCCGCAGCCGCGGCTCCGGCTGCGCCTCGAAGACGGCGCGGGCGGCAGCGATCGCGTCCGCCTGCGCCTGGCGTTCCCGGCTGACCTCGTCGCTGTGCCAATCGAGCAGGGCGAGCGCCTGGTCCGGTTCGTCGAGGGCACGCCGGACGAGCTTCACGCTCATTCCGGTGTCCCGCAGCAGCGTGATCAGCATGGCACGTTCGACCTGCTCGAAGGCGTACGAGCGGTGGCCGGTCCGGTCGTCGACCTCGGCGGGCACGAGCAGCCCTTCGGCGTGGTAGAAGCGCAGCGCCTGCGGCGACAGGTGACACATCTGGCTGAACTCGCTGATCGACAACATGATCCCAGCCTGCCCCCTTCAGTAACCGCAAGGGCAAGCGCCGCCGCCTAATGCTGGGGCAGCCCGGCGGCGGCCGCGATCGTCTCGACCGCCTGCTCCAAGCCGGTGCTCTCCGGGAGGACGAGTTCGCCGGGCCAGCCCAGGACGTCGTGCGCGGCGTACCAGTCGCTCATCTGCTCGGCGGTGAACTCACCGGCCTGCGGGCGGGTCAGATGCCGGCGCAGCGTCTCGGCCAGCGACACGTCGAGGTAGCAGAACAGCGACCGCCCCCGGTGGCCGTGGTCAGCATGTCGCGGTAGCGGCCGGTGTACAGGATGCCCTCCAGGACCACGTGGTAGCCGTGGTCGAGCGCGAACCGGACGGTCTGCTCGATCAGGGCGGGCGCGACGCCGCCGGGCTTGTCCCGTTCGCGCAGGACGATGCGGCGCAGGTAGTCCTGTTCGACGAGGGCGCATCCCCGGCCGTGCCGGTGTCGTAGCTCGCGGGCGATGCTGCTCTTGCCCGAGCCGGAGTTGCCCCTGATGCAGACGAGGACCGTGTCCGGGCTCCCGGTGGTCTCAGCGGGCACGGCGCCTCCCTGGCCTCAGGCGCCGCTGACGGATGGGGTCAGGGCGGCGCTCCGAACAGCGGACTCGTGGGGGCCACGGCCTCGGTGCTCCGCTGCCCAAGCTATGCCAGATGCGCTCAGCACGTGGAATTCTGAGGGCCAGCCCGGAGCGGGGCTGGCGGACTAGTCTGTCGCCGGGAAGCTGGGGGTGGACGATGACTGACGACCACAAGGCGGTCGTTCCGGTGTGGACGCTCGCTACCGGGGACATCCGGGTGCCCGCACTGGTCGGGGACGAGCCGATGACTGCTGAGCGATTGGCTGAACTGCGCGGTGTGCTGGCGGTTCTGGCAGACAAGCCGATCGCCACGCTTGAGGTACATCCCCTGCCCGGGACGCTCGACCGCAGCCGCGGTATCCCGCTCGATGCCGCAAGTCCCCTTGCGCATCACCTGTCACAGCTCATCTCGCAATCGGCGAGGAGTTCCTCGGTGGCGGGCGCGACGAGCGCCGCCGGTGAGGGCCTGTATCGCATGGTGATTCCGGCCAAGGTCGCCGCCCAGTTCGGACAGGGCCTCGTTTGCCCGATGGCGGCCAAGGGCACGGCTGGCGGTATCCGCAGTGCACTGGTGAACTCGTCGGGCATCGCCGCCCACGCAACATTCGTGCCGGTCGGCAAGGCGGCGGCGACAGGCGCAGTCGGTGGATCCGCTGCGACAGCCGGCGTCGCTGTCGCCGGTAGCGCGGCGCTCACGGTGGCCGCGCCGCTCGTGCTCATGGCCGTGGCCGTGGGGATGAGCGCCAACGCCGACCACAAGCGCCAGCAGGCCATCGAACGCATCACCGAACTGCTGGAACAGCTGCAGGAACAGAAGCTCGACGATGAACGCAACGAACTCGACGGCTGCCGCGACACCATCGACAAAGCCGCCGCGATCCTGCTCGACCAGGGCAAGCTCGGTGTATCACTCGGGCTGGACTCGGCGGTGCACGCCATCAACAAGGCGCTGGCCGCCGCGGACCGCCGCCTCACCCGATGGCAGAGCGCGCTGGACAAGCTGCCTGACGGGAAGGCCGTCGACCTCGGCACGCTGACCAAGTCGTTCCCGGGCGTCGATGAAGACGGCGGCACGTTCCGCGCCCACCTCGAACTCGCCGCCTTGGCCATTGCGCTGAAGCAGCGGGTCATTGTCCTGCAGGCCGTAGAGCATGCCCAGATGGACCCCGACAACCCGTACGAGAGCTTCGCCCGCGCTCTCAAGGCCGATCAGCAGCGCCTCGACAAACTGGAGTCGGGCATCGCGGGTGTCCTCGAACGCCTGTCGGCGCTGGAGCTGACACGCCCCAACAGTCTGCTGCCCGTGCTGACGAACAGCGAGGTCGACCGCCTGATGCGCGCGGCGGATCGCGTACACAGGCTGCGCGACAGCAGCATGGTCAACAACCGCCAGGCAGATGTGGCGATCGAGATCGCCCGCAGCAGGGACGGCTCGGTGGTCGTATTCCCCGCGCTGCCCGCATAGGCGCGGTTGGTCGAGCCGCTCCGCCGCCCGGCCGGCCACGCTTCGGTGGAACGTCATGGGTGCCTCCGGGCCCGTTTGACACCCATGGTGTTCCACCCACGGGCGTCGCCCCGGCGCGCGCCCGACCCGCCGGCGGGCGGCGTACGCGAAAAAGGCCCCGAACGGCGTGGAACGCCTGCTCAGGGCCTTGCTCGTTGGTGCGCCGCCAGGGACTCGAACCCCGAACCCGCGGATTAAGAGTCCGCTGCTCTGCCAGTTGAGCTAGCGGCGCTCGCTGACAACGGGAAGAAGATTAGCACGCCCGCGGAGCCGGGTTCCAATCCGATACCGGGGTCCCCCCTTCGGTCGAGCTTAACCGGCGAAAGCGACTAAAACGGTCAGACTGTTCAGCGCCGGGGCGGGTCAGATGGCGTCGATACGGCACGATGTCCGCCAGGCATGTGAGGACAGGGGTGGGCATGGGCAGGTTCTCGCGGGCCGGGGCGACGGTGGGCGCCCTGGTCCTCACGGCGTCGCTGGCACTGACCGGGTGCGGCGGCGGCGACGAGGGGAAGAAGCCGGCCTTCGAGCCCGGCCAGCAGCAGGTCGGCGGCGTCTCGGCCTCGGCGCCCGCCGACCCGAGCGCCGCCCCGACCGGCGGCGCCCCCGCGGCGGCGCTGACTGTCAGCCCGGCCGACGGCGCGGCGAGCCGGCCGGTCAGCACCGAGATCAGCGCCCGCATCCCGGGCGGCGGCACCGTGTCGAAGGTGGTGCTCGCCACCGCCGACGGCACCGCCGTCGCCGGACGGATGCGACGGGACGGGTCCAGCTGGGTGCCGTCGGCCGCGCTGAAGTACGGCACGAAGTACACCGTCACCGTCACCGGCGCCGGCAAGGACGGCCAGACGTACGAGGGCACCAGCACGTTCACCACGATGGCCAAGCCGAAGTCGATGATCGGCTCCGGGCTCTACCTGTTCAGCGACAAGACGTACGGCGTGGCCATGCCGGTGGTCGCCGAGTTCTCCCCGGGCATCCCGAAGAAGGACCGGGCCGCCGTGCAGAAGCGGATGTTCGTGCAGACGGACCCGCCGCAGCCCGGCGCCTGGCACTGGGTCGACAACGGCACCCAGGCGTACTACCGCGCCCCGGAGTACTGGAAGACCGGCACCACGATCACCGTACGGCTGGCGCTGGCCGGGATCCCGCTGAGCAACGGCCGCTACGGCAACATCGACCGGAGCGCCACCGCGAAGATCGGCCGCGCGTTCGAGATGACCGTCGACAACGCGACGAAGCGGATGACGGTCTCCGAGAACGGCACGGTGATCCGTACGCTGCCGGTGAGCCTGGGCAAGAAGAGCACCCCCTCCTCCAGCGGCACGATGGTGGTGATGGAGAAGAAGGAGTCCACCGTCTTCGACACCCGCAGCGAGCCGGACCCGGCCAACCGGTACGTCACCGAGATCGACTTCGCCCAGCGGATCACCTGGGGCGGCGAGTACATCCACGCCGCGCCCTGGTCCGAGGGCGTGCAGGGGCGCCGGAACGTCTCGCACGGCTGCGTCAACGTGTCGATGGCCGACGGGCGGTGGCTGTTCGGCAAGACGCTCGTCGGTGATCCGATCACGGTGAAGGGCACCGAGCGGCGCCTCGCGCCGGGCAACGGCTGGACTGCCTGGAGCTTGAGTTGGTCGGAGTTCGTCGCCGGCAGCGCGCTGCCGGTGCCGGAGGGCGGGCAGCCCGCCCCGTTCTGACCGGCGTACCGTGGTCGGACACGCCACCTCCGACGAAGCGCCGGGCGGCCGTGGAATCGTTACATCCCGGCGGGGTGTTCCGGTTCACGCCCGGCAACGCGTAAGCGCTCCGGCGCGTCTGACCTGAGACGACGCCGAACGGCATCACTTGTGAGGGAATCATGCGAGCTGGCCAGGACGAACCGATCAGGGGCGGGAGCGCCCCGCGCGTCGGCCGCCGCCGCGCGCTGGCGGCCGGGGTGCTCGCCGCCGCGTTGGCCCTGACCTCCGCCTGCACCGGCGGCGGTGGCGGCAAGCCGTCGAGCTGGCAGGGCGGCGGCGACGGTGGCGAGAAGGCCCCGAAGGCCGCCGCCACGATCAGCGAGCCCGCCGCCGACGCCAAGGACGTGCCCGCCTCCACCGCCATCGTCTTCACCACGACCGAGGCGCAGGAGACGACAGTCGAGGTGAAGGACTCCGCCGGCAAGGCCGTTGACGGCGCGGTCGCCGCGGACGGCAAGAGCTGGCTGCCGGCCGGCGCCCTGGAGTACGGGCAGACGTACACCGCGACCGTGACGGCGACCGGCGACGACGGCAAGCCCGCGACCGCCACCAGCACGTTCACCACCATGGCGAAGCCGGCCAAGCAGGTCCGGGTCACCAGCTTCCTCGGCGACAACCAGGTCGTCGGCGTGGCCATGCCGCTGATCGTGAAGTTCGGCCGGGCCATCCCGGAGGACTACCGCGACGACGTCCAGCGCCGGATGATCGTCACCGCCAAGCCGGCCCAGGAGGGCATCTGGCACTGGGTGAGCCCGACCGAGGTGCGCTACCGGCCCAAGACGTTCTGGAAGCCGAACAGCACCGTCAGCTACAAGGTGCAGGCGGGCGGGCTGCCGCTCGGCGGCGGCTGGTACGGCCGGTCCGACCTCACCGTCGACGTCAAGATCGGCCCGTCGTTCGTGATGACGGTCGACAACCGCACCAAGCGGATGACTGTGACCCGCGACGGCAAGGTGGTCAAGACCATCCCGGTGAGCCTGGGCAAGAAGAGCACCCCCTCGTCCAGCGGCACGATGGTGGTGATGGAGAAGCTCCGGCACACGGTCTTCGACACCATGGAGGAGCTGGGCCCGGAGGAGGGCTACCGCACCGAGATCGACTACGCCCAGCGGCTCACCTGGGGCGGCGAGTTCATCCACGCCGCGCCCTGGTCCGAGGGCGTGCAGGGCCGGTCGAACGTGTCGCACGGCTGCGTCAACGTCTCGATGAAGGAAGGCAACTGGCTGTTCGCCAACACCCGCATCGGTGACCCGATCACGGTGAAGGGCACCGAGCGCAAGCTCCAGAACGGCAACGGCTGGACCGACTGGAACATGAGCTGGGAGGAGTACGTTAAGGGCAGCGCCCTGCCGTACGAGCCGCCGGCCGCCGACACCCCGGACCCCGACACCACGCCGGACGCCGGTACGCCCAGCGTCGAGCCGACCCCCTGACCTCGCGCACACGACGAAGCCCCCTCCGGAAGGAGGGGGCTTCGTCGTGAGGAGACACACAGGCCATGTCTTGTCGGGACCGCGCTCGTTCCCCTCATGGCCGGGCGCGCCATGGACCTTCCGTCAGCCGGTCGTTGAGGTGGTCAGATGAGCAGCGCGGCCTGGCTCGACGAGTCGATGCGTCAACGGCCCGACCGCAGCGGCATCTACGTGCTCGCAGCGGCGGTGATACAGACCGGCGAGGTCGAGAGGTCAGGTTCGACGCTGCCAGGCTGGCTCCGACGCCCCGGGCCCGCGTTCACTACCGGGACGCGACCGACGGCGAACGGCGCAAGATGGTCCAGGCCGTGGCGTCCATGACTGCAGCGGTCCATGTGGTGGTCATGGGAACCGGCATGGACAGCTCCCGGCAGGAACGCGCCCGGCGGCTGTGCATGGAGCAGATGTTGTGGCAACTCGACCGGGCAGGCGTGGAACACGCGAGCATCGAGACCCGCACGGCGTCGCTCAACGCCAAGGACACCGCTGCCATTGCTCAGTTCAAGCGGCGGCGGATCATCTCAGGACGGATCAAGATTGACTTCGTGCGGCCGTACGGACCGCAGAGTGATCCGCTGCTGTGGCTGCCGGACATCGTTGCCGGCGCGGTCAGCAGCGCACACGGCTCAGCTCATGGGCAACAGCTGCTCGCTCCGCTGACGCCCACACTGAGAGTGTCCGAGATCGAGCTGCACTGACTGTGAACATGCGCGGGGCCGAGGTCCCGGTCTGCCCCGGGAGTCCTCGGCCCGACTTCCGACCACATCCGCGGACTGATCGGCTCTATGTACCACCCCAGTGTAGGCGTGCTTCTCCGGGCAGGAAGCACATCGCGTCGATTTCCAGCCGGAGTTCGAACGCCTTCCGCAGGGGAGACGCGCACTGGCGGGGCCACGACTCCCCTGCGGTGCCCCTGAAACGACTCACGCCCCCTCGAAGGAGGGGGCGTGATCAGGCAGTGGAGCAGATCCACTATCGGGGTGACTGATGGGAATTGAACCCACGACAACCGGGACCACAACCCGGTGCTCTGCCAACTGAGCTACAGCCACCATGCTCGCCGCTTGCGGTTGCCCGGGCGGTGCGCGGACTAATAATAGCCACACTCCGGCCGACCCCGTCCACCGGGTTCGGCGCGGGCGTCAGAGCTGGGCGGCGATCGCCTTCGCGGCCTCGACGTCCGGGCCCGGCAGCGGCACGAACACGGTCCGCCGGTAGTACTCCAGCTCGCGGATGCTCTCCCGGATGTCGGCGAGCGCCCGGTGGGCCAGGCCCTTCTGCGGCTGCCCGAAGTACACCCGCGGGTACCAGCGCCGGCACAGCTCCTTGATCGACGACACGTCGATCATCCGGTAGTGCAGGTGGGCGTCGAGCCGGGTCATGTCGCGGGCCAGGAAGCCCCGGTCGGTGGCGATCGAGTTGCCGCACAGCGGCGCGGTACGTGGGTCCTTCACGTAGCTGGTCACGTAGTCGAGCACCATGTCCTCGGCCTCGGCCAGGGTGACCGTGGAGCGGCGTACCTCCTCGGTGAGCCCGGACTTGGCGTGCATGCTGCGCACGATCTCCGGCATGCCGTCGAGCACCTCGTCGTCGGCGTGGATCACCACGTCGACGCCGTCACCGAGCACGTTGAGATCGGGATCGGTGACCAGCGCCGCGACCTCGATCAGCGCGTCCCGCCGCAGGTCCAGCCCGGTCATCTCACAGTCGATCCAGACGAGAAGATCAGCCACCGGAACAGACTACGCGCCGCCGACCCGCCCGCGCCTCGGCACGGTGGCCGACGTGGACCGCTAGGGTTTCCTGCGTGCCAGCCGAACCCGCCGCCCCACCCGCCGTCGCCCGCGGCGACGTGGGCGCGCGTACGGTCCGGCGGGTCGTAGCGGTGCTGGCGCTGGTCGCGATCCTGCCGGCGCTCTACCTGCCCAACCTGCGCCACGACTACTACGACCAGAAGATCTACATGTCGGCGATGGACTGGTGGGCGGCCGGGCATCCGCTCTACGACTACGTCCAGCCGGACCGGGTGCAGGGCGCGCTCTACTTCACCTATCCGCCGTTCGCGGCGCTGCTGCTGCTGCCGTTCGGCTATCTGCGGCTCGGCGTCGCGGTCGCCACGTTCGTGGTGCTGACCGTGGCCGCCGTGGTGGTGACGACCCGCTGGCTGGTGCTGCCGGTGCTGCGGCGGCACGACCTGCCGCGCGGGTTCGGGCTGACGGTCGCCGTGCTGCTGGTGCTGGCGGTGGAGAGCACCCGGGAGACGCTCACGCTCGGGCAGATCAACATGCTGCTGGTGGTGCTGATCCTGGCCGACCTGCTGTTCGCCGTACCGCAGGGGCGACGCTGGGCCGGCGTGGGCGTGGGACTGGCCGCGGCGCTCAAGCTCTTCCCCGGCATCTTCGTCCTCTACCTGCTGGTCGCCCGCAAGTGGCGGGCGGCGGCGGTGGCGGCGGCGACCGCGGCGGCGGCCACGTTGCTGGCGGCGGCGGTCGCGCCCGGTGACTCGTGGCGGTTCTGGACCCACGAGCTGTGGGCCACCGACCGGGTGGGCCGCACCGACTACACCGGCAACCAGTCGCTGTTCGGGCTGCTCAGCCGCCTGTCCGCGTCGGCCGAGGCGGACCGGCTGCTGTGGCTGCTGCTCGCGCTGGCGGTGGCCGCGTTCGGCCTGTGGCGCGCGGCGCGGGCGGCGCGGGCGGGCGACGCGCTGGTGGGGCTCACAGTGACCGGCCTGGTGGGCGGGCTGGTCAGCCCGATCACCTGGATCCACCACCTCTACTGGTTCATCCCCGCCGTGGTGGTGCTCGTCGACGCGGCGCTGGACGCGGATCCGGCGACGCCGGCCGGGGCGCGCCGCCGCGGCGGGCTGTTCGCGCTGGCCGCCGTGGTCGGCCTGCCGATCGTGTACGGCCTGGTGACGTTCCAGGACTGGGGCACCGCCATCGTGCACACGGACGACCCGGTCGACTTCGTCGTGCGCAACGTGTACGTGCTGCTCAGCCTGCTGTTGCTGGTGGTGCTCCCGATCCGCCACCACCGGGACGAACCTCAGATAACACGGACTGAACGGACACACCTCGCAACAAACGGCGATCAGCGCTAATCTGGTCTCAACTACCTCAGATTTCTCCCAGGTAGCACCGATCCCCCGGTGAGGACGGCCCTCCGCGTCGGCAGCGCGGAGGGCCGTTCGGTTCTTCCGGTCAGTCCTGGTCGTCCGGGCACCGGCCGGGCGGCGGGGCGATCGCCGCGCGGGTCCGCCCGTGGGTGCCCGAGCCCACCGCCACCAGATGCCGTTCGGGCCGCGACGCCGGACCCGGCTGCCGGCCCAGCCCACTCAGCGAGGTGACGCCGAGGCGCCCGGCCAGCACCGGCACCTGGTCCGGCTCGACCACGAAGACCACCTCACGCGGCCGCAGCGGCCGCAGGAGCACCACCACGGCGAGGACCACGAGCAGCGTCCCGCCGGTCAGCAGCGCCCACGCCAGCCCGGGGAACCAGCCGGCCCGCAGCTCGCCCCGCATCCGCAGGTCGAGCCCGTCGGCGCCGTCCACGCGCATCACGACCAGGCTCAACGACCGGCCACCCAGCTCGGGCGGACTCCACTCCAGCGAGCCGATGCCCTCGCGTACCCAGAAGGGCTGGGCCAGCGGCACGGCGACGCCGTCGCCGGCGGTGGCCGGGTCGAGATCGACCGGAAGCGGGCCCCGGGTGACGGCGACGCGGCGCACGGTGCTGTGCGGGACGTCGGCCAGCCACCGCCGCACCTCGTCGGCCGGGGCGAGGCCGAGGAAGACCGGGCCGTGGTCGTCCCGCGCGGTGAGGTGCAGCCGGGCCTGCCCGGTGCGCGCCACCGGCAGGTCGGTGCGCAGCAGCGCGTCCACGTCGGTCACCAGCACCACGCGGGCGGGCGTGCGGACCGGCTCGAACCGGGCGCCGAAACCGCCGTCCGGGTCGGCGTGCCCGGCCGCGAGCCAGAGGCCGGCGCCGGCCAGCAGGGCCGGAACCCCCAGCGCCAGCAGCACCATGCCGGCGATCGTGCGTGCGAAACGCATTCGCGTCGTCCCTCTCGGTAGCCAACTACCCGCCAGACCTTACCGACGCGGGTCGGCCGATCGCCGGATATCGGCGGCACCCGGCCGGGACGGCGACCGGCCCGGCGGATCGTTCCGCCGGGCCGGTGCGTCGCTCGCGTTCAGGCCTTCGCCGCGGGCTCCCGCCGGGTACGCGCGAACGCCAGACCGCCGAGGACCAGGCCGGCCAGTCCGGCGACCAGACCGGCCACCCCGAGGGCGGTCGCCGCGCCGGAGCCGGCGTCGTCGTCATCGTCGTCGGCCGCCGCGGCGGCCGACGCGCTCGCGCCCGGCGAGGCGGGCGCGTTCTCGGCGGCGGCCAGCTTGAGCACCGGCGCCGGGTTCTCCGGCTCCTCCGCGCCCGGCGTCGGCTCCTCGATCCATCGGGAGACGTTACCGTCGGAGTACGTCTGGAGCACCTTGAACACCATCGTGTCGACCTGCGGCAGCGGGCCCATCGACACCGGGAACTCCTGGAACTCGCCCGGCTTCACGCCGCCGTTCGGCGCCGCGGTGAAGGTGAGCTTCGACACCGCCTCGGTGAGCTGGCTGCCGTGCACCTCGATCGGCGGGTCGACCTTGCGCTTCTCCACCGCCACCGTCCAGCCCGGCACCGGCATCGTGGACACCGAACCGACGGGTGCGTTCTCCGGCAGGTTCACCTCGACCTTGACCGTCGACGCCGTGTCGCTCTCGTTCGGCACCCGGAAGGCGAACCGGCCGTAGCCGCCCTGCTTGCCCTCGGCCGGGTTGATCGTGACGTGCGCCGAGGCCGGGCCGGCCAGGCCGAGCACGGTCGTGGCGACGGCGGTCAGGGTCAGCGCGGCGACGGTCGCGGAGCGCCGGAGACGGATCATCAGTGGGACCTTCCCGTTACTTGATCGGCACGGTGGCGGTCACCGTGGCCTGGTCGATGTCGGACGTGCGGACGGTGATGCGCAACTGCCAGTCACCACGGGCCGGCAGGTTGACCTCCCCGGTGGCGTGGTTGTCGCTCAACGGCAGCAGCGGGACCGTGATCGGCTCGATCCCGGCCGACGGCAGGGCGGCGGTGACCTTCCACTCCTGCACCGGCTGCGGCCGGTTGTCCGGGGTGTAGGCGTACAGGTGCATCGAGTTGTTGCCGGTCTCGGCCGGGTCCAGCTCGACCTGCAACGAGTAGATCGGGCTGCTCAGCGTGGTGGAGAAGTAGCCGGGCGAGGCGCCCGGCGCGTCCGCGACGGCGGTCCGCGCCGGTGTGGTCTGCACGAGCGTCGCCGACACGCCCAGCACCACCGCCGTGATCACCAGCTCGGCCACCACCGCCCGCCGCATCGAGCCCGGCCGTCCGGCGGCGACGCGCCGCCGCACCAGCGCCCGGGAGTACGCGGCCACGCCGATCACCAGCGCGAACAGCGCGATCTTGGCGAGCAGCAGCTGCCCGTACGTGGTGTCGATCAGGGCTTGGAGGCTGGCCACCTCGATCAGCCCCTGCACGGTGCCGGCCAGCAGCAGCGCGGCCACCGCGAGCGCCGCCCAGCGGGACCAGATCGGCAGGATCGCGTCCAGCTCGCGCTCGTCGGCCCGGCGCAGCAGGAACACCGCGAGCATCACCAGGCCGCCGAGCCAGACCGCCATGGCGCCCAGGTGCACCGCGTCCACCACCACCGACACGGCCGGGGCCGGCGAGGCCGCCGCGTGCCCGGCGAGCGGCCAGGTGAACAGCGCGGCGCCGCCGAGAACGGCGAGGATGATCCCGTCGGTGCGGCCGACCGGGCCGGCGAACAGCGGCCGGAGCAGGAACGCCGCCGCGGCGAGCAGGCCCAGCCGGACCAGGTGGGTCGTGCCGTACGCGCTGCCGAGCACGTCGCCGAGCCCGGAGCCGGTCACGTCGAACAGGCCGCCGCCGTTGACGTAGGGCACCTGGAGCCAGATCTCGGCCAGCGTCGCCACCGCCAGCACGCCCAGCCCGGTCCAGGCCAGCCGGGCCGGGCCGCGGCGGGACAGCCGGCGCGGCCAGAGCGCGGCCAGCACCAGCGCCGGGCCGACGAGCAGCAGCAACCCGGCGTAGCCGGCGTACTTCGCCACCTTCACCGCGGTCTCGGTCACCGGGTTCGCCCGGTTGTCGGTGCCGCTGTCCGTCGGCGGCTCGGACGGCGCGCCGACGGAGTAGGTGAAGGCGCCGGAGACCGGGTGACTGTCCGCCGAGATGACCCGGTAACTCACCAGATAGGTGCCGCGCCCCGCGCCGGGGTCCACCGGGATGGTGACCTCGGCGCCCTGGAACGTCGGCTCGCCCCGGTCGGCCCGCGAGCCGTCGGGGGCGATCACGCGGACCTTCCCGGGCACCTTGCGGACGCTCTCGCTGAAGGTGATCACCACCTGCGCGGGCGCGTCGGGCACCACGGCGGAGGCGGCCGGGCTGCTGCTCACCAGCACCGCGTGGGCGCTGGCCGGGGTGGCCGGGACGAGCAGCAGGGCGACCAGCAGGAGCAGCAGCCCGGCGACGGCCCCGGATCGGGCGGCGACGGCCCGGGACGGGCGGCGTACGGCAGCAGTCATGACCGCCATGGTTCCCGAACCGGAGCCGATCCGGCGAGCCGGTCCCGGGCGGGCGTGACCGAGCGCCCACCCGGCGCGGCGGCGCGCGCCACGCCGGGCCTGCTCGGAGGTCATGGGAGGGTAGTCGGACGGCGGCGGGAAAAAGTTCCCGGCGTGTGCGGGACCACGGAATGGGCCGAAGGACCCTGTCCCCTCCAGGTACGCCGCGTAACCTCGGGTGACGTGATCCCCGGCTCGCGTGACACCGCCGACGACCGCCCCGAGGCGGCCGCCGAGGCTGTCCGGGACACGGCCACCGGCTGGGCGCTCGCCGCCCGCGACGGGGACCGCGACGCGCAGGCCGCCCTCGTCCGGGCCACCCAGGCCGAGGTGTGGCGCTTCGCCGCCGCGCTCGTCGACCCGGACAGCGCGGACGACCTGACCCAGGAGACGTACCTGCGGGCGTTCCGGGCGCTGCCCGGCTTCGAGGGGCGCTCCAGCGTGCGTACCTGGTTGCTCGGCATCGCCCGCCGGGCCTGCGCCGACCACCTGCGCACGGTGGTACGCCGCCGGCGGCTCGACGCGCGGCTCGCCGCCCAGGCCGCCACCGACCGCCCCTACCCGGACCCGGCCGGTCAGCTCGGCGCCACCGACCTGGTCCGCCGGCTACCGGCCGAGCGGCGCTCCGCGTTCGTGCTCACCCAGTTGCTCGGCCTGTCCTACGCCGAGGCCGCCGACGTGGAGGGGGTGCCGGTGGGCACCATCCGCTCCCGGGTGGCCCGCGCCCGGGACGAACTGGTCGGCGCCGTCGGCGACACGATGACCGGATAGCGGGAACCTTTCGTGACGCTCGGACGACGAATGACTGTGACCCCCTCCCCTTCCCCGGCCGGCCGCTGGCAGACCCTGCGCCCCTGGCTCGGCGTCGCCGCCCGCCTCGGACTGGCCGCCGTCTGGCTGATCGCCGGCGGCACCAAGGTCGGCGATCTCGCCGCCTCCGGCCGGGCCGTCAACGCCTACCAGGTGATGCCGTACGAGCTGGCCACCGTGATCGGCGCGGCGCTGCCCTTCGTCGAGCTGGCCCTGGGTCTGCTGCTTCTCGCCGGGCTGGCCACCCGGGTCAGCGCCGGGATCTCGGCGGTGCTGCTCGTGGTCTTCATCGCCGGCATCGCCTCGGCCTGGGCGCGCGGCCTGGCCATCGACTGCGGGTGCTTCGGCAGCGGCGGCCAGCTCGCCGCCGGCGAGACACCCAGTTACCTCCCGGAGATCCTCCGGGACCTGGGGTTCCTGGCGCTTGCCGGGTTCCTGCTGATCTGGCCCCGCACGCCGTTCTCGGTGGACGGCTGGCTGGCCGGCGACGACACCGTGGAGGACACCGATGAGTAGCCGCAAGGGCCGCAGGGACGCGGCGCGGGTGGTACGCGAGCAGATCGCCCGGGAGAAGCGCCGCAAGCGCACGCTCTGGACCACGATCGCCGCCGTACTGGTGCTGGTCATCGCCGGTGGCATCGGCTGGGCCGTCTACTCCAGCCAGAAGTCGGACGACTTCACCGCGCCGCCCGGCGCGAACGACGCCGGCACCGGCATCGTCCAGGGCACCGGGCCGGTCACCATCGACCTGTACGAGGACTACCTCTGCCCGGCCTGCAAGCAGTTCCAGCAGATCAACGGCGAGACGCTCAACCAGCTCGTCACCGAGGGCAAGGCCAAGCTGGTGTTCCACCCGGTCGCCTTCCTCAACCGCTTCTCCACCACCGAGTACTCCACCCGCTCCTCGGCCGCCTCCGGCTGCGCGGCGCAGGGCGGCAAGTTCCGCGAGTTCACCGACCAGCTCTTCGCCAAGCAGCCGCCGGAGGGCGGCGCCGGGCTCAGCAACGACGAGCTGGTCGACATCGGCGCGGGCGTCGGGCTGAACCGGGACGAGTTCGCGTCCTGCGTCTCCGACGGCACGTACCGGTCGTGGACCGAGCACGTCACCGACGAGGCGAGCAAGGCCGGCGTGACCGGGACCCCGACCATCAAGATCAACGGAAGTGAGCTGCGGGACCGCAGCCCCGAGGGGATCAGGGCAGCGGTGGAGGCGGCCGGGAAGTGATCCCCGCACCCCTGCGCCGGGCCGCGCTGGTGTTCACCGGCGCGGCCGTCGCCCTGCTCACGTTCGCCGCGCCGGCCGCCGCGCACGGCGCGGACGCGCCCGACGGCACCGACTACCGCGCCACGATCACCGGCGTCGACCCGGACCGCCCCGGGCTCACCGCCCGCATGGTGGAGGCCGGCGCACGGCTGGAGCTGACGAACGACACCGGCCCCGACGTCACGGTGATGGGCTACTCCGGCGAGCCGTACCTGCGCGTCGGCCCGGGCGGCGTGTACGAGAACGTCCACTCCCCCGCCACGTACCTGAACCGGACGCTGGCCGGCGAGACCCGGCTGCCCGCCGAGGCGAACCCGGCCGCCGCGCCGGACTGGCGGCGGATCGACGACGGGCCCACCGCCCGCTGGCACGACCAGCGCACGCTGTGGCGGGAGGACGCGCCGCCGGCCGCCGTCGCCGCCGACCCGGACCGGGAACACCGGGTACGCGACTGGGCGGTGCCGCTGCGCGCCGGTGACACCACCGGAGCCGTACGCGGCACACTGGACTGGGTGCCGCCGCCCGACCCGTACCCCTGGTGGGTGGCCGCCACGCTCGGCTTCCTGGTGATCGGCGCGGCCGGGCTCGCGCCGGGCGGCACGACCGCCGGGGTACGCGCGCTGCGCGGAGTGGGCGCACTGCTCGCCCTGGGCGGCGCGGCGACAGTGGCGCTCACCGTCGCCCGGGCGTTCGACACCGGCACCCCGGGCCTCGGCGGAATGCTCGCCGAACTGTTCACCGGGCAGGTGTGGACGCTGCTCACCGGCCTCGGCGCGCTCGCCGCGGGCGGGTACGCGCTGGCCCGCCGCCCGGCCGCCGACTTCGTGCTGGCGCTGGCCGGCGCATGCCTGACGGTGTTCGCCGGGGTGACGAACCTCGCCGCGCTGTCCCGCGCGATCCCCCCGGCCGCCGGCCCGCCCACCCTGGTGCGGGTGCTGGTGGTGGTCGGCCTGGCGACGGGAGCCGGCGCGGTCGCGGCGGGCCTGTTGCGCCTGCGCACCGCAGCAAGAGCAGCCCGCCCCACCCCCCACCCAACCCCCACGCCCTGACCATCTGCGAGCGCCGGGCAGCCCGAGTGGAACACCACGGGTGTCAAACCGCCCTCGACACACCCATCACGTTCCACTCCCGCCGCACTCGCCCCCGGGCGGCGCGATCTTGCAGTTGCCGCCCCGGGCGTGCGGCTTTTGCCCGGAATGCCCGGGCGGAAAGTGCAAGATCGCGGCGGAGGGGG
>NZ_JAGPXP010000044.1:0-34549 GCF_018070485.1 Micromonospora sp. C41
CCCGGATCTGGGTCTCGGCGCCGACCACGGGGAAGTCGACCTCGTGGTCCTGGACGCCGCCCGCCGCGTCGAGGTAGGCGGCGACCGCGGCGCGGGCGGCGACCTGGTCGATCTGCTTCGGGCCGCCCTCGATGGCCCGCGCGCGGTCGATCATCTGGCCGCCGGCGCGGGCCGCCTCGGCGGCCAGGTTGTCCGCGCGTTGGAGCGTGCGCAGCTGGCCGGCGCCGTCGTAGGCGAGGCTGATGATCGCCAGTACGCCGGTCATCGCCACGGCCAGGAAGAGACTCACCCGGCCGTTCTCCGCCGCGCGCCGCCCGGTCATCCGCGACTCCGGTAGGTGTCCAGCGGCGAGGTGAACCTCGCCGAGACGGTCTTGCCGCCGGGCACGCCGGGCAGGCCGGGCGCGCTCAGGTCGTCGAAGGAGACGGTGCAGGTCACAGTGACCGTCACGGTCGCCGGCACGCCTGCGGCGCTCGCGTACGCGGCGGCGAAGCTCGTCGTCGTACCGGCCACCGAGCCCGCGAGGTCGAGCTGGGGTGGACCGGAGCAGTTCAGCCCCGCCCAGCCGAGCTGGTTCCGGGCCGCCTCCTCGGCGGCCTCCGCGCCGTCGTCGGCGTTGCGGGCGAGCGAGGCGGCCCGGGCGGCGTCGTGCGCGGCCGACTCCACCGCCTCGTCCGCGATCGCGGTCCGCCCGGCGACCCCGGCCAGCACCATCAGCCCGATGAAGGCGGGCGCGAGCACCGCCACCTCGATCGAGACGGAACCCCGGTCCCGCCGCGGCCCGGCGCTCATCCGGTGGTCCAGCGTTCGGCCGGGCCGTGCGCGGTCTGCGTGACCGCGAACGAGACACCCGGGATGACCGACAGGGAGCGCCCCTGCACCGTGCAGGTGACGGCGGTGGCGCTCTCGACGCACGTCGGGCCGGTCTGCTCCCAGTCGACCAGCCAGTCCCCGGACTGCTGCAGGAAGCTGATCGCCCGCTCCCGGCCGGCGTCCGGCCCGGCGTCGATCGTGCGCTGGGCGTTCACACCGGTCTGCGCGGCGTTGAGCGCCGTGGACCGGGCCACGAACCAGACGGCGACCTGGATCGAGCCGAACAGCATCACCAGGATCACCGGCATCACCACGGCCAGCTCGACCGGATTGGCGCCCCGCTCGCCCTCGGCCAGACGGGCGCGCAGAGCAGCGGCGATCCGCCCCGGACCGGGCGGACCGGCGGGCCGGCCGGCGGGCGCCGGCCGGCTCCGGACCGTACGGGCGGGGCGGGGCATCACGGGGCCTGCGGCGCCGTGTTGTTCGGGATGGCGTTCATCCAGTTGTTCGCCTTGGCCAGGGCGAGCCCGGTGACCGCCATGGCCACCGCGACCAGGCCGAAGATGATCACCGCGGTCGGCACCGGGCTGTCGCCGCGCTCGGAGTCCCGGCGCAGCTCGGCGAGGCGGGTGCTCACCGCCACGTACAGGTAGGCGTAGAGGTGCATGGTCGTCTCCTTCTCGATGGGGTTCACAGACGGGCGAGGAACGGATAGACGGCGAAGCCGAGCAGGACGAACACCAGCAGTGAGCCGGGGATGTCCAACTTGCTGGTGACCCCCTCGGCCCGGGCCAGGTTGTCGGTACGGATCTGGTCGCGCAGCGAGTCGGCACGGGACCGCAACGTCTCGTGCACCTGGGCGCCCTCGCTGCCGGAGGAGCGCATGATCGCGCCCACGTCGCCCAGCTCCGGGATGCCGATCCGGTCGGCCAGCTCCTGCAACTCGTCCCAGGGCGAGTGCATCTGGAGCTGGGCGAGCCGCAGCGCCTCCCGGATCCGGTCGAAGACCCAGCCGTCGCAGACCGCCGCCGCGCGTTCCAGCGACTGCACCGGGCCGTGCGCGGCGGACAGCTGCAGCGCCACCAGGTCGAGGTAGGTGCAGACCGCCTGCCGGAACTCGTCCCGGGCGGCGTCGGCCTTGGCGAGGACCGAGCGGTGCGCGAGCAGTCCGGCGCCGAGCGCCAGACCCAGGCTGGCCACCACCGGCACGGCCAGCGGCAGCGCCACCCCGCCGACGAAGAGCACCGCCGAGGCGACCGCCGGGGTGGCGAACCCGACGAGCGCGGAGAGCAGCACCGACAGCGCGTACTGCTCGGGGGTGCGGTCGAGCAGGGCGAGCTGCCGGTGCGGCGGGCGCAGCCAGCGGGCGAACCCGCCGAGCCAGTCCGGTCCGGCGCCGGCGGCCGGGGCCTGGCCGGGCGGCTGGTGCAGCCGGCGCAGCGCCGGGCCGAGCGCCGGGGTGGCCGGCAGCGCCTCGCGTACCACCAGGAACAGCCCGAGCCCGACCGCGCACCCGCCGAGGACCGCGATCGCCATCTGCCAGTTGAGGATCACGCGATTGCCTCCTCCGGATCGGGCGCCGGGAGGAAGCGCGCGGGCCGGGGCGGCTGGCTCATCGACCGCACCCAGACCAGCAGGCCGACGAACGCCGCGCCGAGCACCGCCATCACGAGCTGACCGGTGAGCGTCCCGTAGGGACGGATGTAGTCGCTGTTCACCAGCCCGTACGCCAGGGTCGCCAGCGTCATGCCGGTGAGGAAGCGGACCGCGAACCGGGGCTGGGTGCGTTTGGCCTCGACCTCGCGCCGCGTCGCCACCTCGGCCGAGGCGGCGGTGGCGATCGAGCCGAGCACGTCGCCGAGGCGCTCACCCCGGTCGGTGAGGTGCAGGATCAGCGCGGCCACCACCTGGTCGGCGACCGGGTCGGCGATCTCGTCGGCGAAGGCGAGCAGCGCGGAGCGGGCCAGCCAGCCGGCCTGGAGGCGGGCGGCGAGCGTGCGTACCTCCTCCTGGATCTCCTCCGGCGCGGTGGCGATGGTGCCGATGATCGCCTGCTGGAGCCCCTGGCCGGTGGCCGAGATGTCCTTGAGCCGGCGGGTCCACTCGCCTACGGCTTCGACCCGGGCGATGGCCCGCTGCTCGGCCCGGCCGACCGCGAACAGCCACGGCACGCCCGGCACCGCGAGCGCCACCAGCAGGCCGACCACCGGCAGCCCGGTGAGCAGGAACGCCGCCGCCCCGGCGACCACCGCGGCGCCGAGTAGGAGCTGGTAGCGGCGCTGGTCGGCGCGGCTCGCGCCGGAACCGGTCCAGAGCCGGCTCAGGCCGGGCCCGGTGCCCGGGGCCGGGCCCGGTGGGCGGCGGGTGCCGACGAGCGCGACCACCGCCAGCACCAGCCCGGCCACGCAGGCCGCGCCGGAGACCAGGGCGATCAGTTCGATCTGCGTCACGCCGGGCCTCCGTTCGGCCGTGCCCCGAGGCGGGTGTGCCGGGGCCGCCGCCACGCGCCCACGCCGGCCTCGACGAACCGGGTGAGCAGCCGGGCGTCGTAGCCGACGCGCAGCAACTGCTCGCGGATGCGTTCGGGCAGGTGGCGGGGGACCGCACGGCCGTCCGGCCCGGGGCCGAAGACGGTCGTCGTGGTGATCCGGTTGCCTTCGCCGACGCCGATGACCTCCTCGACGTGCGAGACGAAGCGGTGCTTGCGCCCGCCGATCGCGGTCTCGTCCTCGACAGTCACGTAGACGATCAGGTCGAGCGCGTTGCCGGCCATCCGGCGGGCCTGGTCGACTGTCATCTCCCGGCCGTGCGACAGCGCCAGCTCGATGATGCGTTCGCTCACCCCCGAGGGGGTACGCGCGTGGATGGTGCACATCGAGCCCCGGCTCGTCGTCATCGCCTGGAGCATCGGCACGATCTCCCGGGACCGCACCTCGCCGACGATGATCCGCAGCACGCCCATCCGCAGCGACACCGGGATCAGGTCGGCGATGCTGACCTCACCCGCCGGCCGTCCGTCCGCGCCGCGCTCGCCGTGCCCCTCCCGGGACTCGAAGCTCATCACCGCCCGGTGCTTGTGCCCACGCCGGGCCGGCAGCAGTTCCCGGCTCTCCTCCAGCAGCACGTACGGCTCGTCGGCCGGGATCTCGTCCATCAGCGCCCGGATGACAGTGGTCTTCCCGGCCCCGGCGAGCCCGGCGACCATGATGTTCAGCCCGGCCCGCATGGACGCGCGCAGGAAGTCGCGCAGCAGCGGGTCGATCATCTCGTCCAGGTCGGGCCGGCCGCCCGCGATGTCCTCCAGGCTCACCGCGAGCGTGTTGTGCTTGCGGATCACCGCGTACGGGCGGTGGCTGACCAGGAACACGGCGGCCAGGCGGCTGCCGTCGGGCAGTTGCAGGTCGAGCGTGGGCTTCGAGGTGGACAGCGACCGTTCGGTGGCACCCGCCCGGCGGGCCGCCGCCTGGAGGATCTCCACCAGCTCGTCGTCGGTCTCGGCGATCGGCTCGGCCCAGTCGACGCCGCCGCCGTGCCGGGTGATGCGTACCTGGTCGCAGCCGAGGATGTGCACCTCCTCGATGCTGTCGTCGACGAGCAGCGTCTGGAGCCGGCCCAGCCCGACGAGTTCGGCTGTCACCTGGTCGAGCAGCAGCCGTTCCTCGTCCGCCGCCATCGGCGTGCCGGACCGGCGTACCGAGTCGGCGTACGCGGAGACCACGGTGACCGCCAGCCGGGCGCGCTCGACCTCCTCGGCGTCGGCGTCGAACTCGCGGCCGCGCTGCCAGTGGGTGAGCCGTTCGCTCAGTTCCCGGCGCAGCTCGCGGACCACGGCGAAGTCGATCCGGGGGCGCGGCGGTGGCGGGGGCGCGGCGGGGAGCGGGCCGGGCACGTGGTGCCGCCCGTTCGGCGGCGCCAGCGGCGGAACCGTGGAGACGACGCCGGGCTGCTGCCCGCGCGGGTCGTGGGAGACCGGCTCAAACCGCACCGGACACCCCCGGCACGCTCGGGGCGGTCACCGCGCGCGGTGTGGTCGCGCCCGGCCAGGCGAGCCGGGCCCGCCGCCGGTCCAGCAGCGCCCGGACCGGCACCTCCAGGGCGCCGGCCGCGCGCATCAACGGCCGGTTCGCGCGTACGGTGCCGCCGTGTGCGAGCACCTCGGCGGTACGCGGGTCGTGCGGCAGGCGGGCGATCACCGGCAGCCGCAGCGCCTTGCTGATCTCGCTGGTGCCGTGCCCGTCCCCGACCACGAGCAGCCGCAGCGTGCCCGGCGGTACGCGGTGCTCGGTGAGGTCCCGTTCGATCGCCCGGGCGGTGGCCCGGGTGGCGGAGAGGTCGGGAAGGGTCGCGCGGGTGACCAGCAGCACCACGGTGGCGGCCCGGAGCAGCGGCCACGGTGGACCGCCGACGGCGAGCCGGCCACAGTCGACGAGCACGTCGTACGGCGGTTCGCCGCGCTCCAGCCCGGTGAAGTAGTCGGCGAAGCGCTGCCACAGCGGGATCACGCTGCCGGCCTGGGCCGGGTCCACCACGCCGGGCAGCAGCAGCCGCTCGCGCCGGGGCGCGTCCAGGTCGACCAGCTGGGACCAGAACGTGTGCTCCAGGCTGCCGTCGCGCAGCTCGCCCACCGCCAGCTCACCGATGCCGCGCGGGCCGTCCAGGGCCCCGCCGAGGTAGCCGGCGAGGATCGAGCCGCCCGCCGGGTCGCACTCGGCCAGCACGAGCCGCCGGTGCCAGCTCAGCGCGGCGGCGAGCGCCGCGGTGGTGACGCCCGGCGATCCCTTCGCCGAGACCAGGGCGATGATCGCCATCAGGCCGCCTCGGTGAGCACGAGCGCGATCCGGTCGGCGGCGGCGAGCGCCACGACCGCCGGCACGTCCCGCACGGTCAGCGCCAGGTAGACCACCACGTCGCCGTTCTGCGGCGTGGCGGTGTCGATCACGGTGCCCTCGAACCGGGTTCCGCCGGCACGGGACGCGTCGGAGCCGTTCGTGGCGTTGCTCGGTGTGCTGACCAGCAGCACCTTGTCGCCGGGGTTCAGCTTGCGGGCCGGCACCTGCTCGGGTTCCAGCCCGAGAGCGATCTGCTGCTGGCCGGCGCCGAGCAGCGGGGCCTCGGTGAGCTGCGCCTCGGTGAGCAGCGTGCCCGGGGTGAGCCGGACGGCCGCCCGCAGTCCCAGCACCTCGTCCATCCGGTCGGCCGGCACCGGCTGGAGTTCCCGCCCGCCGGAGACGCGCACCGGCACCAGGTCGTCGGCTGTGAGTTGCCGGCCCACGTCGACCGGCCGGGCCACGGCCAGGTACGTGCCGGTGGAGCGCACCGAGGTGACCGCGAACGCCGCGCCGAGCCCGCCGAGGGCGATCAGCAGGATCGCCAGGCCGAGCAGGCCGGGCCGGACACGTCGCTGCCGGACCACCTTCGGCGGCGCGACCGGCGCCTCCATCGGGGTTCCGTTGCGGGCTGTCACCACACTCATCGGGTCACCACCTGAAGCTCGTTGATCTGTACCGGGATGACGCCGCTGGACCGGCTCTGGGCGATCACGCCGCTCTCCCCGCCGCCGGACCACTCGACGGTCCAGAACGTGGTGGCGCTGACCTGGTAGGTGTCGGCCTTCGGATAGCCGGCGTCGAGACCGCAGTCGGGCGAGGTCAAGCCGGCCCGCGGCCCGTCGGCCCGGTACGGTGTGCCCGGTCCGTGGCAGGTGACGTCGATGTCGTCGGACATGTGCCAGACGATCCGGTCCACCTTCGCCGTGATCCTCACGGTCAGCCCGCGGTCGGAGGCGGAGGCGCTCAGCGGCCCGAAGTACGCCTCGCCCGGGCTGGCCCACATCCAGACCGGCAGCCCGACCAGGCCGGGTCCCTGACTGCGCCGGGGCGCGACCGAGGCCCGGGGCGGGAGCAGCGAGATCGAGGCCAGCGCGCGCCGGGCCAGCTCCTCCGGGTCCGGCGGGGCGCCGTAGCCGGGCGGCGGGGCGTCCAGGAGTTCCTGGCGCATGCTGCCCGGGCTGGTGTCGCCGCCGTTGCAGGTGAGCTGGTACCACTGCTTGCCGGGGGGCGCCTCGTCCTGCGGCTCGGCGAGCTTGTAGTAGCAGCCGTCGGCGTTGTTGAACCAGCCGAGCGTCTCGTTGTAGCAGGGGATGACGCGGCCGTTCCACTGGCACTTCGGCGCGCCGCCGCCGTTGCCGCCACCGCCGTTGTCCCCGCCGCCCGGCCCGCCCGGGCCGCCCGGGGTGCCGGGGTCGTCGTCCCACACGTCGCAGTCGGTCTGTTCCGGCGGGCACGAGCCACCGGGGTCGGCGGCACGCGCGGGCGCGCCGGTGAGCGTCAGCAGCGCGGCGAGGCCGGCGGCGAGCAGCACCCGGCGGAGCGTCCCGGCCCGGGGCGGGCGGGCCGGGACACCCCTTCCTCCCCAGGTCAGCACGGCTGGTCCTGATGTGCGGCGCCGCCGTTGATCAGCCACCGGCCGTCCGGGAAGCGGGCCGCTGTGGCGGTGGCGAGGTAGCGCCCGCCGCGGGTGCCCGGCACGGCCTTGCGGTCCTTGGCGTAGACGAGCCGGTAGCCGCTCGCGTCCAGGCAGTCCTGGATCTCGACGGTGGGTGGGCGGGCGGTCAGGTCGACTGAGACCACTGTGGGGTCGGAGACCAGTTTCCCGGTACGCATCGCGCCGTGCTCCTTCGCGTCGAGAATTGCCATTCGCACCCGGGTCAGCAGCGGATCAGCCAGAAAACGGGCCAGAGCGGGATGGGACGGATCGCTTCGGGCGCTCGCCGCCCGGGACGCGTCGAGATAGCCGGAATACGCGGCAAGCGCCGCCTTTTCGGCTTCTTTCTCCGCCTCGGCGGAATGGGTGGCGGGGGCGGTGGCGCGGCCGGTGAGCGGTCGGTTGGCCGCCTCCGGCTCGGTGCCGCAGCCGGCCGCGCCGACCGCCAGCGCGAGGCTGAGCAGGTAGATTTCCCATCGGCGGGATTGCCGTGTGCGCAACGCCGATCCCTCCTCGGTGCCGGCCCGGGGCGATCACGCCGACCCGCTCCGGGCATGCGGAAGCGCACCCGGAACTGTCGCTCCGGGCCCCCGTCGCCGCCACTCGTATTGACCTGTACTGATAGCTGCGGATTCTGTGCCCTGACTCCTCCGACGCCAATTGATCGGGGGTTGCGTCGTACCCAAGGGGCGAGCATAAGCTCACGTCCGCCGATGCAACAGAGGCAATTCACGTGAACACGGTGAGTGAAGACGGGAGGTGGTGGCCGGTGTGTGTCGTCACGATGACGAGCGGGCTTCCGGTGGGCTCCGGGCCGGCGGGCGTGTGCTCACCCGTACCCGCCGTGGCGGTGGCGACGAGCCGCCGGTATGGGTGGGGAGCGGGCCGCTCGTCCGATCCGTCCCGCCGGTTCGATAGGGCTCACACCGCGGTCGGTCCCGGCCGGTCGCGCGTCGCGCCGCACGCCGCTGCGGGCTCCCCCGTCACATCAGCGCGAACGAGAAATCACTCTGCGTGCTCCACCATGGAACATACGGCGACCGGACGGGGGAGCCGGCGTGACCACTGAACGGGTACGGCGTACCGGACCGGTGGCCGAGGTCCGCCGTCCGGTCGTCCGGCTGCTGGCCGCCCTCGCGGTCGTACCGCTGCTCCGGCTGGCGGTGGCGCGTTACGCCGTACCCCCGGATTGTCCGGACCGGACGGCGTGCGACGGCTGCGCCGCCCCGATCGGGCTGGACCGGCCACTGCCGGCGCTCGGCCCCGCGGCCCGGTGCCCGGCCTGCCGGGCCCGGGTCGGCGCGGCCCCGGCCGTGGTCGAGGTGGCGCTGCTCGTGGCGGTCGCCGTGCCGGTGCTTGCCGGCGGCGTGCCCGCCGCGCGCCTGGCGCTCGCCTGGTGGCTGCTCTGGGCGGTGCCGATGACGATCGTGGACGCGATGGCGCACCGGCTGCCCGACCGGCTCACCTGGCCGGCCGCGGCCGGCGCGTGGGCGCTGCTCGGGGTGGCCGCGCTGACCGGCACGGGCGCGGACCCGTGGATCCGCGCCACAGCCGCCGCTCTGGCGCTCGGCGGCGGCTTCGCCGCGACCACGCTGCTGCTCGGGCGGCGCGGTTTCGGCCTCGGCGACGCCAAGCTGGCGCTCGGCGCGGGCGCGCTGCTCGGCTGGTACGGCTGGCCGGTGCTGGTGGCCGGGCTGGTGCTCGCGCTCCTCCTCGCCGGGGCGACCGGGGTGGCGCTGCTCGCCGCCCGGCGGGTCCGCTGGTCGGGGCACCTGCCGTTCGGGCCGTTCCTGGTGCTCGGCACCGCCGCCACGATGGTGCTCGTCACCGTGTGATCGGCCACCCGCAGGTGCGGGCGGGGTCGCCACGGGTATCGGGGTCCCAGCCGCCTCCCAGCCGGGTCTGGTTCGGTGGCGGTCCAGGCTTCGGACTCGGGAGGGCACGTGTCGCACGGCGACGACGGTTGGCGGATCCGGCGTACCAGCGCGGACCTGGACCGGCTGGGCGAGACCGAGTCGGTCTTCGCGCTCGCCAACGGCTGGGTGGGCTGGCGCGGGACGCTCGACGAGGGCGAGCCGTGCGGCATGCCGGGCAGCTACCTCAACGGGTTCCACGAGCAGCACGAGCTGAGCTACCCGGAGAGCGGGTACGCGTTCCCGGAACGCAGCGACACGGTGATCAGCGCGCCCAACGCGGCCCTGATCCGGCTCTGGGTGGGCGACGAGCCGCTGGACCTGCGCACCGGCACGATCCGGCGGCACCACCAGGAGCTGGACCTGCGCGCCGGGGTGGTCCGGCGGGAGACCGAATGGGTCTCGCCGGGTGGCCGGGGTGTCCGGATCCGCAGCACCCGCCTGGTCTCGCTGACCCGCCGTCCGGTCGCCGCCGTCGACTGGGCTGTCGAACCGCTGGACGAGCCGGTACGGCTGCGGATCGGCGCCGACCTGCTCGCCAACCAGCGGGTGCCGGAACGTGCCGACGACCCCCGGGCCGCCTCGGTGATCCACGACCCGCTCACCGGCGAGATCCGCCGCGACGACGGCCTCGACGGGGTGCTCGTGCACCGGACCGGGCGCAGCGGGCAGCGGGTCGCCGTCGCCGTCGCGCACCGGGTCGAGGCACCCGACGAGATCGCCACCGGCACCGAGCTGACCGCCGACCGGTTCCGGCTGGCGCTGTCCGGTCCGGTACGCCAGGGCGAGCGGATCCGGGTCACCCGGTTCGCCGCGTACGAGTGGGCGGAGGTCGACGGCACCCCGCCCGGTGAGCTGGCCGACCTGGTCGTCGCGGAGGCGGACGCGGCCCGGGCCGACGGGTTCGACGCCCTGCTCGCCGAGCAGCGCGCCGCGCTGGATGCCGCGTGGGCCACCGCCGACGTCGAGCTGGACGGTGACCCGGAGCTGCAGCTCGCGGTGCGGTTCTCGGTGTTCCACCTGCTCCAGTCGGGGCGCGCCGACGGGGCCCGGACCATCCCGGCGAAGGGGCTGACCGGCAACGGCTACGACGGGCACGTGCTCTGGGACACCGAGGGCTACGTGCTGCCGGTGCTGACGTACCTGGCGCCGGAGCTGGCCCGCTCGGCGCTGCGCTGGCGGCACGCCCACCTGCCCGAGGCCCGCGAGCGTGCGGCCGAGCTGCGCCTGGCCGGCGCCACCTATCCGTGGCGGACGCTCAGCGGCCGGGAGTGCTCCGGCTACTGGCCGGCCGGCAGCGCGGGCCTGCACGTCAACGCGGACATCGCGGACGCGATCCTGCGGTACGTCGCGGCCACCGGCGACACCGCGTTCCTCGCCGAGTGCGGCGCCGAGGTGCTGATCGAGACCGCCCGGCTGTGGCACGGCTACGGCCACTTCGACGACGCCGGCGCGTTCCACCTGACCGGCGTCACCGGCCCGGACGAGTACTCCGCGCTGGTCGACGACAACGTCTTCACGAACCTGATGGCCCGGCGCAACCTGCGCGGCGCCGCCGACGCCGCCGAGGACTGGCCCGAGGTGGCCGCCCGGCTCGGTGTCGACGCCGCCGAGGTGGCCGGCTGGCGGGCCGCCGCCGACGCCATGTTCGTCCCGTACGACGGCAAGCGCGGCGTGCACGAGCAGTCGGCCGGGTTCACCGCGCAGCCGGAGTGGGACTTCGCCGGCACCGGCGAGGACGACTATCCGCTGCTGCTGCACTTCCCCTACCAGGAGCTGTACCGCAAGCAGGTGGTCAAGCAGGCCGATCTGGTGCTGGCCATGCTGCGCTGCCCGGGGGAGTTCACCGCCGAGGAGAAGACGCGCAACGTCGCCTACTACGAGGCGCGGACCGTCCGGGACTCGTCGCTGTCGGCGTCCGCGCAGGCGATCCTCGCCGCCGAGGTCGGGCACCTCGACCTGGCGTACGACCTGTTCGCCGAGACCGCGCTGCAGGACCTCGCCGACCTGGGCGACAAGACCGCCGACGGGCTGCACCTGGCGTCCCTGGCCGGCGCCTGGCTGGTGGTGGCGCAGGGCTTCGGCGGGCTGCGCGACGACCGGGGCGTGCTCGCGTTCGAGCCGCGGCTACCGGGGCGGATCACCCGGCTGGTGTTCCACCTGCGCCGGCACGGGCACCGGCTGCGGGTCACGCTCACCGCGCGGGAGGCCCGTTACGAGCTGCCGGACGCCGGTCCGGGCGACGCGGTCGAGCTGTGGCACCACGGCGAACAGCTCCGGGTCACCGGCGACGGGCCGGTCACCCGGCCGATGCCGCCGGTGCCCGACCCCGGCCCGGAGCCGCAGGCTCCGCCCGGCCGCCGTCCGGAACGGCGCGCTCAGGAGGCGGCGGGCGGCGACGACTGAGCCGGCAGGCCGGACATCCGGGCGACGACCTCCTCCAGCGCCTCGAAAGCGTACGCCCAGTTGTGGCACTTGAAGCTGCGCAACCCGGTGATCGGGGTGCGGCAGTCGGCACAGTGGACGCCCGGGATCGCGTCCGGCACCTCGGTGTTCACGTACTTGCGTTCGCCGAGGATCACCCGGGCGATCATCGTGCGGTCGTGCACGCCGTGCAGCGCGGACGCGACGATGTCGTACCAGGTCGGCCGCCGCCCGCACTTCGGGCAGTCCGGCTCGTCGCCGCTGACCCACAGCGGAGCGCCGATGCTGCGCGCCGGCATGTTCAGCAGCTTCTCCAGCCGGCGTACGTCCGCCTCCGGGGTGGTCCAGCGGTGCCGCCCGGGCAGCGACGCGGGCGAGTCGTAGACGGCGCGGAACACCGCCGGCTCGACCTCCACTGTCTCCCGTCCACCTGTCATCGGTACCTCCTCGCGACGGCGTGTCCCACCGTCGTACCAGGTGGACGGCGGGATCGGCCGGATCGTCGACACGACGGGTCAGCGGTGTGTCGCGCAGAGTGCTAGACATCGAGGCGTGACGGAGGCTGAGAACCGACCCAATGTCGCCCGGATGTACGACTACTACCTGGGCGGCTGCCACAACTTCGCCGCCGACCGGGCCGCCGCCGAGGAGGTCCTGAGGATCTTCCCGGACACCGGCGTCGCCGCGCAGAGCAACCGCGCGTTCCTGCGCCGGGTCGTGCGGTGGGCCGCCGAGCAGGGGATTCGCCAGTTCCTCGACATCGGCGCCGGCCTGCCCACGCAGGGCAACGTGCACGAGGTGGTGCGCGCGATCCGCCCCGACGCCCGGGTGGTCTACGTCGACCACGACGAGGTGGCGGTCGCGTACGCCCGGCGGTTGCTGCCCACCGACGGCCGCACCGTGGTGCTCCGGGGTGACCTGCGGCGGCCCGGCGAGTTGCTGGCCGACCCGACGCTGCGGGCCACCATCGACCTGAGCGAGCCGGTGGCGGTGCTGCTGTTAGCGGTGCTGCACTTCGTGCCGGACGCCGACGACCCGTACGCGGCGGTGGCGACGCTGCGCGACGCCACAGTGCCGGGCAGCGTGCTCGCGCTGTCCCACCTCACGCTGGACGGCCTGCCGACGCTGCCCACCGAGCAGGGCACCGCGATCTACCGCCGCAGCAGCTCCCCCCTGGTGCCCCGCACCCGCGACGAGGTGGCCCGCTTCCTCGACGGGTACGAGCTCGTCGATCCGGGCCTGGTCAAGGTGGCGGACTGGCGGCCCGACGGCGAGCCGCAGGCCGCGGTGTCGCACGGCTACGGCGGGGTGGGCGTGCGCCGCTGAGGCGGGAGTCAGTCCAGGCCGCCGTGCGCGGCCCAGAGCGCGGCGGCGCGGTCGGCCGCCGCCGCCACGAGCGCGGCCAGTTCGGGCCGGTCGGGCACCCGGAACGACACGTACGCGCCGCGGCCGCCGGCGGTGGGCCGGCCGTACGCCTTCGCGGCGAGCCGCCCGTCCGGCAGCAGCCGCACGTTGAGCGTGGTCAGGGTGAACTCCTCGCCGCGCCGGGTGTCGGTCCAGCGCAGCTCCTCCGGCACCGTCACGTTGATGGCGAGGGCGCTGACGTCGGGTGAGGCGGCGCTGCTCATCCGGCGATCGTCCCACGACCACGCGCTCACCGGCGCAGTGTGGTTTCCCGGGTCATGCGGGACAGCTTTTCCGGGTTGCGCACCGCGTAGAGGCCGCTGATCCGGCCGTCGTCGAGGCGTACCGCGACGACGGTGTCCAGCTCGCCGTCGAGGCGTACCAACAGTGCCGGGTAGCCGTTCACCTGCGCCGGTTCCATCGACGCCACGGCGGCGATCCGGGACCAGCCGCCGGCCAGCAGCCGGGCCACCTTGTCGCCGCCGGTGACCGGGCGGGCGAGCGCCTGCTTGATCCCGCCGCCGTCGCCGACCAGCACCGCGTCCGGGGCCAGGACGCGGAGCAGCCCGTCCAGGTCGCCGGTCTCGACCGCCCGCCGGAACGCGTCGAGGGCGTCGCGGGCCTCGGCCGCCGGGACGGTACGCCGGGGGCGGCGCGCCGCGACGTGGGCGCGCGCCCGGTGCGCGATCTGCCGCACGGCGACGGGCGTCCGCTCGACCGTCTCGGCGATCTCGTCGTAGCCGACGTCGAACACCTCACGCAGCACGAACACGGCCCGCTCGGTCGGCGTCAGCGTCTCCAGCACCAGCAGCATCGCCATCGACACGCTGTCGGCCAGCGCCACGTCGTCCGCCACGTCGGGCGCGGTGAGCAGCGGCTCGGGCAGCCACGACCCGACGTACGACTCCTTGCGCCGCCCGAGCGTGCGCAGCCGGGTCAGCGCCTGGCGGGTGGTGATGCGCACCAGGTAGGCGCGCCGGTCCCGCACCTCGCCGAGGTCGACGCCGGCCCAGCGCAGCCAGGTCTCCTGCACCACGTCCTCCGCGTCGGCGGCGGAGCCGAGCATCTCGTACGCGACGGTGAAGAGCAGGTTGCGGTGCGCGAGGAAGTCCTCGGTGGCCTGGTCCGCCATGACTGGCTCCTCCGCTGTCCGGCTGCGCTCCCCACCAGACGCCGCCCGCGACCGCCGTGTGACATCGGGTCGCTGTGGTGGTCCTCACCCGCCGGCGCCGTCACGCCGGAGCGGTCCCCGGCGTCTCGTGTTCGTCCGACACCACCGAAGCAGAGAGGGCGCAACCCATGCAGACCCGATTCAACCTGTTCGAGAACCCGGTCTCGGCGGCGTTCATGAAGCGTTTCGCCGGCGCGGGCCTGGCGATCCACCAGTCGACGTTGCCGCGCACCGTCCAGGAGCTGGTGTCGCTGCGGGCCAGCCAGATCAACGGCTGCGGCTGGTGCATCGACATGCACACCAAGGAGGCGGTGGCCGGGGGTGAGAGCGCGGTGCGGCTGAACCTGGTCGCCGCCTGGCGCGAGTCGACAGTGTTCACCGAGGCCGAGCGCGCGGCTCTGGCGTTCGCCGAGGAGGGCACCCGGTTGGCCGACGCGCATCAGGGCGTGTCCGACGAGACGTGGGCGCGGGTACGCGAGCACTACGACGACGACCAGATCGCCGCGCTGGTGTGCCTGCTCGGGCTGATCAACGCGGCGAACCGGTTCGCGGTGCTCGTGCACCAGCGCGGCGGCTCGTACGAGCCGGGGATGTTCGCGGCGGCGATGAGCTGAGCGTCGCCGTCACCGTAGGTTCCAGAAGAACGACCGGACGTCGTCGACGAACAGGTCCGGCACCTCCAGCGCGGCGAAGTGACCGCCCCGGTCGAACTCGCTCCAGTGCCGGATCGTGTACGTCAGCTCGGCGATCGGGCGTACGGACCGGGTGATGTCGTGCGCGAACACGGCGACTCCGAGCGGCGGCGGGCAGGGCGCGGGCGGGCCACCGAACGCGCTCTCCCGCACCAGCCGCGCGGACGAGGCGGCGGTGCCGGTGAACCAGTAGACCGAGACGTCGGTGAGGATGCGGTCCACGCTGACGGCCGATCCCGGGTCGGTCCACTCGGTGAACTTCTCCGCGATCCACGCGAGCTGCCCGACGGGTGAGTCGTTGAGCGCGTACGACACGGTCTGCGGGCGGCTGGCGTAGAGCACCTGGTGCGGGTGCCGCTGCGTCTTGAGCCGCATGATCCGGGCGAGCCGGTCCCGGTCCTCGCCGGACAGTCCGGCCTCGCCGGTCCAGCCGGGCGGCGGGGGCGTGGGCAGGTAGTTGAGGTGTACGCCGACGACGTGTTCCGGGTCGATGCCGCCGAGCCGGGTGGAGATCACCGAGCCCCAGTCGCCGCCCTGGGCGCCGTACCGCCGGTAGCCGAGCCGGCGCATCAGCTCAGCCCAGGCGCGGGCGACCCGGTCGACGTCCCAGCCGCGTTCCCGCGTCGGGCCGGAGAAGCCGAATCCGGGGATCGACGGTACGACCAGGTGGAACTGCTCGGATAGCGGGCCGAGCACGTCGAGGAACTCCACGACCGAGCCGGGCCAGCCATGGGTGAGGATCAGCGGCAACGCGTCCGGGTCGGCGGCCCGTACGTGCAGGAAATGGATGTTCTGTCCGTCGATGGTGGTGGTGAACTGCGGATACCGGTTCAGCTCGGCCTCGGCCCGCCGCCAGTCGTACGCGGTGCGCCAGCGCTCGGCCAGCTCGCGTACGCGGGCCAGCGGGATGCCGTAGTCCCACCCGGCGCCTGGTAGCTCGTCGGGCCAGCGGGTGCGGGCCAGGCGGTCGGCCAGGTCGTCGAGGTCGGCCTGGGGGATGTGGATACGGAACGGCTCGATCACGGTAGCTCCGATCGTTGGTGTCACTAACGTTTGTGCGGCGAACGATAGCGCAGATCGTTGGGGGCGCCAACGTTTTTGGATAGGCTGGGCATGTGGAGAACCCGGAGCCGGACGTCGTACCCACCCGCCTGGCCGGCCTGCCGAGCTGGCTGATCACCCAGACCGCCGTACGCGCCGGCCGGCTGGTGAGCGACGGGCTGGCGGCGGTCGACGCGCGTGGCTACCACTTCCGGCTGCTCGCCACGCTCGACGAGTTCGGCCCGGCCAGTCAGGCGGCGCTCGGCCGGCGCAGCGGCATCCACGTCAGCGACGTGGTGGCGGCCCTCAACGAGCTCGCCGAGCGGGAGTTCGTGGTCCGCGCCCCGGACCCGTCCGACCGGCGGCGCAACGTCGTCACCATCACCGCGGCGGGGCGGCGGCAGTTGCGGCGGCTGGAGAAGCGACTCGCCGAGGTGCAGGACGACCTGCTCGCGCCGCTGACGCCGGACGAGCGGGCGGACCTGACCCGGCTCCTTGCTCGGGTGCTGGCCCACCACACCCGTCCGTCCGTCTGATCGTCCGGCTTTCGCGCCCGGTCGCCCCACTCCCTACCGATATCACTATCGATAGTGATACGGTTCAGTCATGGCGATGTCGATAGAGCGGTGGGCGGAGGTGGCGCTGCACCCGGTGCGGCTCCGCGTCCTGCGTGCCGTGGCGGGCACCCGGGTGACCACTCACGACCTGGCCGAGCTGCTGCCCGACGTCCCGCACGCCACGCTCTACCGGCACCTGGCGACGCTCGTGAAGGCCGGGATGCTCGACGTGGTGCAGGAGCGCAAGGTGCGCGGCGCCGTCGAGCGGGTGTACGCGCTGCCCGCGCACGGCGCGGCGCTGGACCCGGCGGCCCTGGCCACGGCCACGCCGGAGGAGCACGCGCGCTACTTCACCGCGTTCGTGTCGAGCCTGCTGTCCGAGTTCTCCCGCTACCTCGCCCGCGACCGCGTCGACTTCGTCGCCGACGGGGTCGGATACCAGCAGCTCGTACTGCACCTGACCGACGCCGAGCTGCACGAGTTCGCGGCCGGGCTCAACGCGCTGGTCGGCCCGTTGCTCGCCAGAGGGCCCGGCGACGGCCGGATCCCCCGGCTGCTGGCGACCGTCCTGATGCCCGCCGATCGCCCGGTGACCCCCGGTGACACGCACACGTCAGCGCACGACTCCGACACGACGAAGGGCGACGACTGATGGCCTCCGTAATGCTCAACGGCGATGTGATCGACATCCGGTTCACCGGATGGGAACGGATGTGGGTCGGGCGGGAGCGGTTCGCGCTGCGCCTGGCCGCCGTGCGGCACGCCGCCCCGGTGGACGAGCCGATCCGGCTGGCCCGGGGCGCCCGGCGCGGGTACGCCGTGTCCGGCTTCGCCAAGATCGGCGTCTGGGGTCTGTTCGGCGGTCCCCGGCAGCTCGTGGCGGCCCGGCGCGGTCAGCCCGGCCTGCACCTGGTGCTGGACCGCGCGGCGGCCGGCGGCGAGTTCGACGAGGTGGTGGTCTCCGACCCGGCCGCGCCGGGCCTCGCCGAGACGATCGGGCGTGCGACGCGGGGCCGGCCATGACCGGCGACCACCTGGCGATCGAGGCGTCGGGCCTGACCAAACGCTACGGCGACGTCACCGCCGTACGCGACCTGACCTTCACCGTACGACCCGGCGCGGTCACCGGCTTCCTCGGCCCGAACGGCGCCGGCAAGACCACCACGATGCGCATGCTGACCGGGCTGGTGACGCCCACCAGCGGCACCGCCACGATCGGCGGGCAGCCCTACGGCCGGCTGGCCCAGCCGGCACGGACCGTCGGCGCGGTGTTCGACGGCAACGCGTTCCACCCCGGCCACACCGCCCGTGACCACCTGGGCGTCTACGCCGCGATGGCCGGCTGCCCGGACAGCCGGGTCGCGGAACTGCTGGATCTGCTCGGCCTCGCGCAGGCCGCCGACCGTCGTACCCGGGGGTTCTCCACCGGCATGCGGCAACGGCTCAGCCTCGCCACGGCGCTGCTCGGCGACCCGCGTGTCCTGCTGCTCGACGAACCGTCGAACGGCCTGGACCCGGAAGGCATGTCGTGGCTGCGCGGGCTGCTGCGCCGCCTCGCCGACGAGGGCCGCACCGTACTGGTCTCCAGCCACGTCCTGCACGAGGTCCAGCAGGTGGTCGACGACGTGGTGGTGATCCGGCGCGGCGAACTCGTCGCCGCCGGGCCGTGGTCGCGGCTCACCGGCCCTCCGACGGTGCTCGTCACCTCGCCGGACGCGACAGCCCTGGCCGCCGCGCTGGCGGCCGCCGCCGGGTCCGTCGAGGCCGCCGGGCCCGGCCGCCTGCGGGTACGCGGACTGGACGCGCCGCGCGTCGCCGACCTGGCCGCCGACCACCGGCTGCGGGTCCACGAGCTGGTCACCGAGACCACAAGCCTCGAACAGCTCTTCCTCGACCTGACCACCGAAAAGGCGGAGGCCCGATGAACCTGATCAGAGCGGAACTACGCCGGGTCCTGGCCACCCGCATGTGGACCGGGCTGCTGCTCGCGGCCGTCGCGCTCGGCGGCGGTTTGGTCGGGCTCATGGCGCTCGTCGGGCCGGAGAACTTCGACCCGCCGATGCCCGGCCTGCACACCGAGGAGGGCCTGCGGTCCATCCTCGGCATCCTCGGCTTCACCGCCTTCGTGCCGGCCGCCGCCGGCGCCCTCGCGGCCACCTCCGAGCACCGGCACGGCACCGCCGCCGTCACGTTCATGTTCGCGCCGCGCCGAGGGCGGGTGCTGGCCGCCAAACTCGCCACCCACGCGATCGTCGGCCTCGCCTACGGCCTCGTGCTCGCCGTCGCCGCCGCGGCAGCCCTGTTCACAGTCGCCGCCGCGCGTGGCGTGTCGCTGGGCCTGCCCGCTCCCACGGTGCTGGCGCTGCTCGCCCGCATCGGCGTCGCGATGGCGGTGTACCTGCTCGTCGGCACCGGCGTGGGCGCGCTGCTCCGCAACCAGGTCGCGGCCGTGTGCGTCGTGGTCGGCTACCTGTACCTGGCCGAGCCCGTACTGATGATGATCCCCGGCGTCAACGCGCTCTACCCGCTCCTGCCCGGCGGCGCCACCGCCGCGCTCACCGACTTCACGTACGTCGCCGACGCGATGTCCGCGCAGCTCGGCAGCGACGCCGTCGCGCTCCTGCCGCCGGCGGCCGGCGCACTGCTGCTGACCGGGTACGCGCTCGCCGCAGCCGCGATCGCCGTGGTCGTCCCGATGCGCCGCGACATCACCTGAGCGTCGCCGCGCGGTCGCCGTCCGGCGTAACAGGGGTGGCGTCGGCCGAAGACGATTCGTACTCTGGTCCTCCGACGTCCGGGGTCGACGGTGGGGGAGGTCGACGCTGCATGGACCCGGTCCTCGCCGATCTGCCGACCGACCGTGTCCTCGCCCTGTCCGGGGCGGACACCGGCGCGGTGGCCATGGCGATCGCCCGCGACCACGCGGAGCTGGCCGTCGTCGTGCACCGCCCGGCCTCGGCGTACGCCATGCCGGCGGATTTCGCGCGCGCCGCGCGGGACCGGCTCGAACAGGTGGCCGTCGAGCTGCTGCCGGCCTGGCTCCCGGAAGCCGCGCACGGCGTCCGCCCGGATACCTCCGGGCTCGCGGCCGTGCGGGCCGCGGCCGCCGCTCTCGCCCGCCGGGACCGCTACCCGGGTTCCTTCCTGACCGACCTGGCCGTCTTCGCGGTGACCGGGCGACGCCCCGCCACCAGGGCGCTCCCGCTACGCGCCACGGCGTCCGCGCTGGCGCGTCTCGTCGCCGCCGCGTTCGGCCGGCGGAAGGTGGTGCTGCTCGTCGGGCCGGTCGACGACGCCGCCGTGATCGCGGCCGGTGCCGCGTGGCTCGTGCAGCACGGCGGCCCGGCGGTCTGGCTGGCCGGAGCGGGTACGGCCGGACTGGACGGGCTGCCGGTGTTCCGCGTCGCACCCGCGACGGTGCCCGCCGGGCACGCTCCGGTGGCGGGCCGGCCGCATCCGGGCAGCGACGCGGAGAAGCTGCTGGAGGCGGCGCTCGCGGCTCAGAGCTGGGCAGCCGGACGGAGATGGAACCAGAGCTACCAGTCGCACCGCCTTTCCGCGCCGGTGCGACTGGATCTAGTGTGGCCGGACGAGCGGTGCGTGGTGGAGATCGACGGCCCGGAGCACTGCCGCCCGGTCCGCTTCGAGGCCGACCGGCAACGCGACGTCCAGCTGCAACTGGACGGCTATGCCGTCCTGCGCTTCACCAACGCCCGAGTAGTTCACGACGTCGGCACCGTGGTCACGCAGATCGGCACCTATCTGCGGGCACGTCGCCGAGACCTGGCGGAAGGACGGCACCATGGCCGGCGATGACCTGACCGCATCCGAGAGCGCGATCCTCGTCGTGCTCATGGCCGAGGCGCGGGAGGTGCTGAGCACCGAGCTGCGGGACCGCTACGGCCTGGTCGTACGCAAGCCGCAGCGCGACAAGCTCACCCGCCTGCACTACGTGGCCAGCCGCAAGAGCGGGCCGACGTACGCCCTGCAACTCGACGACAAGGGCTGGGTCCGGATGCAGAGCGACCTCGACTTCACGCTGCGGGGCGCGAGCGCGCTCGGTGCCGCCCTCACCGCGTTGCAGGCGCACCTGCGCGACCGGGTCCTGGGGCGCAGCGGCTGCGCGACGCTCGCCGAACTCTTCGCGCTCACCGACGTGCGCGCGCCGGCCGCCTCGCCGGCCGCCGAGCCGTCCGGATCGCTGACCGCGCGTGTGGTCAGCGCGTACCGGGCGCTCGCCGACGAGCCCGGCGCCTGGGTGAGCCTGCGCCGGCTGCGGCCGTTCCTCGCCGACGTGCCCCGCGACGACGTGGACGAGGCGCTGCGCCGGCTCAGCCGGTCCGAGGGCGTCACCATCGCGCCGGAGTCGAACCAGAAGACGCTCACCGAGGCGGACGTCGCGGCCGCGCTGCGCCTCGGCGGGCAGGAGAACCACCTGCTGGCGATCGGCGTGTGATGAACGAGGCGGAACGGAACGCGCTGGCCACCCTGCGGTTCGACTGGGCGCCGGTGCCCGACGACGTGTGGCGGCCACTGCCCTTCCACGTCGAAGGTCTGCACGTGCCGGTCGTCCGGGACGTGCTCGCCGGAGTGGACGAGGCCGCGTCGAACCCGCACGGCAGCCCGCTCGGCCTGGTCGTCCAGGGCCAGCGCGGCTCCGGCAAGACCCACCTGCTGGGCGTGATCCGCCAGCAGGTGCAGGAGCGGAACGGCTACTTCTTCCTGGTCGGCCTGCTCGACGCCGGTGGCTTCTGGGACGGCGTGCTCGCCGCGATGCTCGACGGCCTGTCGCGGCCGGTGCCCGGCAGCCGCGAGACACAACTCAAACTGCTGCTGCGGCGCCTGTCCGCGCTCGTGGGGGCGCCCCGGACGGCGCGCCGGGCGGTCATGGGCGACACCGAACTGACCAAGGCGGCGCTGGACGCCTTCCTGGACGGGCTCGGGGACTTCGACAGGCACGCGGCCCGCACCTGTCAGGAGACGGCGCGTGCGCTCGCGCTGAGCGCCTCCGAGGACATCGCCCACCGCGACATCGCGGAGAACTACTTCCTCTCGGGCGAGGAAATGGTCGCCGGGGAACGCGCGGCTTGGGGCATGCGCCGCGTCCCGCGCCCGGCCCAGCAGATCGTGCAGGACCTCTCCTGGCTGCTCGCCCTCACCGGCCCGTCCGTCGTGGCGATCGACCAGGTCGACACGCTCATCGCGCAGTTGGCCATCCAGAGCGACCCGGCCCTGGCCGGCGCGGCCGACATGAGCCCCGAGCAGGCGCTGATGCTGGCCCGGATGGCGGACGGCCTGATGGCGTTGCGGCAGACGACCCGGCGCACGCTCACCGTCCTCGCCTGCATCCCGAACTCGTGGACCATCATCAAGTCCACAGCCGCCGACACCGTGGCCGACCGGTTCCGGGAGACGCCGCCGCTGCGCCGCATCGACGACGCCGACCTGGCCCGGGCGATCATCGAGAAGCGGTTCACCCTCCGCTACCGGGAGGCGGGGTTCGTCCCGCCGTACCCGTCGTGGCCGGTGTCCCCGCGCGCCTTTGCCGAGGCCGGGGCGTTCACCCCGCGTCAGCTGCTCATCGAGATCGACGGGCACATCCGCGAATGCCTCGCCGCTGACGAGGTCCGGGAGATGACCACGCTCGGCGATCCGCCCACCGCCGAACCTCGGGCGCCCCGACCTGCCCCGGTGGCCGCCACCGCCGAGGAGATGGACCGCTACGACGCCCGTTTCGCCGAGCTGCGGGAGGCCGCCGACGTCACCGGTCCGCTCCGGCGGGCGTCGGAGGACGAGGCGATGCCGCCGCTGCTCGCCGCCGGGCTCACCGCTTGGATCCTGGAGCGGGGCGACGCGGGCGAGGCGTTCAGCGTCGACCCGCCCCCGAGCACCGACCCGCCGCTGCACGCCCGGCTGCGGCTCACGCTCGACGAGCGCACCGAGGACCAGGTGCACTGGTGTTTCCGGGCGATCGGCGACGACCACCACGGCAACGCGGCGCTGGCCCGGCTTCGCAAGGCGTCGGTGGCCGCCGCCCTCGACACCGGTTCCGGCCGGCGGAAGCTGTTCCTGCTGCGCAACCGTGCCTGGTCGACAAGCGCGGCCACCCGCAAGGCGGTGGGCGCGTTCACCGAGGCGGGTGGCCAGACGCTCGGCATCGACGACGAGGACGTGCGCGTTCTCTCCGCGCTGCGGGTCATGCTCGCCGAGGCCACCATGGACCTGCAGGGCTGGCTGGCCGAGCGCCGGCCGACCCGGGAGCTGAAGTTCCTCCAGCACGCGCTGGCCGACGTGGACCGCTGGACCACCGACGGCGGACCGTCGCCGGAACCGACCGAGCCGGCGGCCCAGCCGACCCCGGCGCCCGTAGCGCCCGTCGTGGCCGCCGCGCCCGCTCCCGTGGCGGACCCGGCGTTCGTCGTCGGGCACGGGTACGACGACGGGGAACCCGTGCCGCTGGCGCTGGAGGCGCTGCGCAAGCACGCCACGATCTTTGCCGGCTCCGGCTCCGGCAAGACAGTCCTCATCCGCCGCATCGTCGAGGAGTGCGCGCTGGCGGGCGTCTCCGCCATCGTGCTCGACCCGAACAACGACCTCGCCCGGCTCGGCGAGGGGTGGCCCGAGCCGCCCGCGCAGTGGCGCCCGGGTGACGCGGAGCGGGCCCGGGACTACCTGGCCCACACCGACGTCGTCGTCTGGACACCGCGCCGCAACTCGGGCCGCCCGCTGAGCTTCCAGCCGCTGCCCGACTTCACTGGCGTACGCGACGACCCGGACGAGTTCGCCGAGGCCGTCGAGGCGGCCGTCGCGGCCCTCGCGCCGCGCGCCATGGTCACCGGCCGGGCCACCCGGGCCCACCTCGGGCTGGCCGTGCTGCGCAAGGCCGTCGAGCACTACGGCCGGCGTGGCGGTTCCCGACTGCAGGGCCTCGTCGACACGCTCGCCGACCTGCCGGACGGGATCATCGACCTGGACGACGCCGACAAGATCGGTCTCAGCCTGGCACAGACCCTGACCGCCGCCATGGTGAACGACCCGCTGTTCGGGGGCGAGGGCACGCCGATGGACCCCGGCGTGCTGCTCACCCCCGCCCCCGGCAAGCGGGCCCGCGTCTCGGTGGTCAGCCTGGTCGGTCTGCCGTCCGACGATGTACGGCAGAGCTTCGTCAACCAGCTCCAGATGGCGCTGTTCGCCTGGATCAAGAAGAACCCGGCTGGGGACCGGCCGCTGCTCGGGCTGCTCATCATGGACGAGGCGCAGACGTTCGCCCCGTCCGGCGCGATGACCGCGTGCACCCAGAGCACGCTGGCGCTCGCCGCCCAGGCCCGCAAGTACGGGCTCGGGCTGATCTTCGCCACCCAGGCGCCGAAGAGCCTGCACAACCGCATCCCGGGCAACGCGGCGACCCAGCTGTACGGCCTGATGAACAGCCCGATTCAGATCGAGACGGCCCGCGAGATGGCTCGGGCCAAGGGCGGCGACGTGCCGGACATCTCCCGCCTGACCGTCGGCGAGTTCTACCTCGCCGCCGAGGGCGCGGCGCCCCGCAAGATCCGGACCCCGCTCTCACTGACCCACCACCCGCGCAGTCCGCTCACCGTCGAGGAGGTGCTGGACCGCGCTCGCGGCGGTCAGGGACGCAGCACGTAGCGTCCGCGTACCCCGCCCTCGGCCGCCGCCCGGTGGGCGTCCGCCACCCGGTCCAGCGGCACCACCGCGTGCACCCGAGCCGGCAGCTCACCGGCGGCGGTGCGGGCGAGCAGGTCGGCCAGACGTACCCCGTCGGCGTGCACCTCGACCGCGCGCACCGTGACACCGCGTTCGGCGGCCGGGTGGGCGTTCGGCCGTACCCCGACGAACACGCCGCCGTCACCTACCAGCGCGAGCCCTCGGTCCTGGAGCGCCGCGGCGTCGGCGACCGCCTCCCAGCCCGGCTCGGCGGCGGTGGTGAAGTCGGCGCCGAGCCCGCGGACGAACTTCTCGTCCCCGGCCCGCGCCAGGCCGGTCACCCGCCATCCCCGGTCCCGGGCGAGCGGCACGACGTAGCCGCCGACCGCGCCGGCGGCGCCGGTGACCAGCAGCCGGCCGCCGGCGGGCGGGTCGCCGAGCAGGTCGACGATCTGCGCCGCGGTCAGGCCGTTGAGCGGCACTGTCGCCGCCGCCACCAGGTCCAGATCATCGGGTACGACGGCCAGGTCGGCCACTGGTACGACGAGTTGCTCGGCGTACGTGCCGAAGTCGCGGTCGAACCCGCCCACCAGGCCGGCGACCCGGGTGCCCACGGCGAGGTCGACGCCCGGCCCGGCGGCGGCGACGACACCGGCGAAGTCCCAGCCCAGGCCGGTGTGGTGCGGCTGGTGGATGAGCCCCAGCGAGTGGAAGAAGCCGCCGACGACGCCGAGGTCGGCCGGGTTGACCGGCGCCGCCGCGACGTCCACCCGGACCTCGCCGGGTCCCGGCTCGCGCTGCGGGACGTCGATGATCTCGATGGCCTCGGGTCCGCCCGGGGTGCGGACGACTGCGGCGCGGAAGGTACGCGTACCCATGGTTCTGTCTCCTTGGTCGTGAGGGATGCCGTGCTCCACGATGGAGGGGTAACTTTCCATCGGGAAGTACGCACTTCGGAGTGCGTTGGGTACCCCCGGGTAGGAGGCGCGGACGATGCCGACGCAGACGGCGGCGGAGAAGCGGGCGCAGGCGCGGGAGGAGTACGACGCGTTCCTCGCCGGCTGCCCGAGCCGGCAACTCCTGGACCGGATCTCCGACAAGTGGGTGGCGCTGATCCTGGCCGCGCTCGGCCGCGACGGGCCCGACCGCAACGCGGAACCGCGGGTCATGCGCTACTCCGAGCTGTCGCGGCGGTTGGCCGGCGTCAGCCAGAAGATGCTCACCCAGACGTTGCGCTCACTGGAACGCGACGGCCTTGTCACCCGCACCGTGACGCCGAGCGTGCCGGTGACTGTCACCTACGAGCTGACCGACCTCGGTCAGTCGCTGCACCAGCTGATGTACGGCATGAAGCTGTGGGCCGAGGCGCACATGGACGAGGTGCACGCCAACCGCGAGCGGTACGACGCCGCCGGTCACTGACCGGATCCCCGAAACTTTCGGTCGTGCTCGCGCTTCTCGGCGCCCTTCGCTCGCACGGTCATCCATGGACTCCCGCGCTGATCAGCCGGTTGAGTCCATGTTCGCGTCGACATCGACATTGACCGATCGTGCCGTCGCGGATATCTTCCCAGGGAAGTTACCGGTACATCTTCGAAAAGTTTCAGGGCAGTGACGCGGGGGGTGGGCGCACCGCCTACTCCACTCGCGTCAGGCCGGGCATCGCCAGCGCATCATCGTCCGATATGCAGAGGAGTGTCATGAAACATCTACCGAGGCGCAGCCACCGCGTGGTGCTGGCCGCCGTCAGCAGCGCGCTGGCTCTCGCCGGCGCCGCGCTCGTGGTGCCCACCATGGCCCAGGCGGCGGCGAGCACGCTCGGTGCCGCCGCGGCACAGTCGGGCCGCTACTTCGGCACCGCCATCGCGGCGAACCGACTGGGCGACTCGACGTACAGCACGATCGCGGCGCGTGAGTTCAACATGATCACCGCCGAGAACGAGATGAAGCCGGAAGCGCTCCAGCCCAACCGGGGCCAGTTCAACTTCTCCTCCGGCGACCAGATCTACAACTGGGCCACCCAGCGCGGTCTCCAGGTCCGCGGCCACACCCTCGCGTGGCACGCGCAGCAGCCGGGCTGGATGCAGAGCCTGAACGGCAGCAACCTGCGTCAGGCGATGATCGACCACATCAACGGTGTGATGGCCCACTACCGGGGCAAGCTGGCCGCGTGGGACGTGGTGAACGAGGCGTTCAACGAGGACGGCAGCCGTCGGCAGTCGAACCTGCAGGGCACCGGCAACGACTGGATCGAGGTCGCGTTCCGCACCGCGCGGGCGGCCGACCCGTCGACCAAGCTGTGCTACAACGACTACAACATCGAGAACTGGTCGTACGGCAAGACGCAGGGTGTGTACAACATGATCCGGGACTTCAAGTCCCGGGGTGTGCCGATCGACTGCGTGGGTCTGCAGACCCACTTCACCGGCGGCAGCTCGCTGCCGGGCAACTTCCAGACCACGCTGCAGAACTTCGCCGCGCTGGGTGTGGACGTGGCGCTGACCGAGGTCGACGTCACGAACTCCTCGACCAGCCAGTACGCGGGTCTGACGCAGGCGTGCATCAACGTGCCGCGCTGCATCGGCATCACGGTGTGGGGTGTGCGTGACAGCGACTCGTGGCGCTCGAACGAGAGCCCGCTGCTGTTCGACGGCGGAGGCAACAAGAAGGCCGCGTACAACTCGGTCCTCAACGTCCTCAACTCCGCGTCGCCCAACCCCACGCCGACCGCGACCGTCTCGCCGACCGTGTCCCCGACCGCCGGGCCGACCGGCGGACCGACCACGCCGCCGCCGACCACCGGCGCGAGCCGGATCGTCGGCAGCCAGTCCGGCCGGTGCATCGACGTGCCGAACTCCTCGCAGAGCAACGGCACCCGGGTGCAGCTCTACGACTGCCACGGCCAGACCAACCAGCGGTGGACCTACACCTCCAGCCGGCAGCTGACCGTGTACGGCTCGATGTGCCTGGACGCCGCCGGCTCCGGCAACGGCTCGGCGGTCCAGATCTACAGCTGCAACGGCCAGACGAACCAGCAGTGGAACGTCAACTCCAACGGCACCATCACCGGAGTCCAGTCCGGCCGCTGCCTCGACGTCTGGGGCACCGGCAACGGCCAGCAGGTGCAGATCTACGACTGCAACGGCCAGGCCAACCAGCGGTTCCAGCTCGTCGCGACGAGCTGACCTTCGCGTACGGAAAACGGCTCACCGTCGTGGTCTCGGCCACGGCGGTGAGCCGCTTTCGTGGTGCTCGCGTGCTGCCGGTGTCAGCCGATCAGCAACTCCGTGCGGTAGTCGGCGGCCAGCGCGGCGGCCCGGTTCCGGCGCTCGGCCTGCTCCTCCTCGGTGAGAGCCGGCGGCGGCGAAGTGGGGCCGTCCACCCGGTCGCCGACGCGCAGGAAATACTCGTCCTGCCCGGCCGGCGTGCACATGCACAGCAGCCGCGCCGGCTGGTCGAAGGAGTTGCGGAAGAAATGCGGCGCGTTCGCCGGAATGTTCACCGTCTCCCCGGCCCGCGCGACGGTCTGCTCGCCCCGGAACGTGAACTCCACCGCCCCGTCGAGCACCGTGAACATCTCCTCGAAGTCGTGCCGGTGCGGAGGCGGCCCACCACCCGGCGGAACCCGCATGTCGATCAGGCAGTACCGGCCGGCCGTCTGCTCACCGGTGACCAGGATCGTGTAGGTGCCGCCCGCGATGGCGAGGTGCGCCAGGCCGGGGTCGTCGGGCCGGGCATGGACGAGGGTACGGGTCGGATCGTCGGACGGGATCGCACCGCTGGCCATCGGCTCTCTCCTCGATCGTCGGTCTGCGGATCGATTCCCCTCATAGCCATCCGCCAAGCTGCTAAACCTGGGGCGCTTTCCGTGGTGGGACCGTCATGCCGGGCGGCGGGCGACAACCGCCAGGGCCATGCCGAAGAACTTCAACGGCGAGCGTTCGATCGCGTCGGTCACCGGCCGGATGCGACGCCCGAAGCGGGACCTGTCGAACGGCGGCATGATGTAGTCCACCGCTACCGGCTCCAACCCGGCCCGCCGCAGCTGCGCGGACAAGCCACGGGCGGTGAAGGAACGGGCGTCGGCGAGCCGACGGTGCAGCGGCACGATCCACGGCAGGAACGGGCCCCGCGCCGGCCGGTACCGCCGGCCCCGGATCAGGAAGCCGTGCGTCTCGAACGGGAACCACCGGTTGGGCGTCGTCAGCGCGAACCGGCCGCCGGGCACGAGCACGCGGTGGACCTGCCGCAGGGCGGCATCCAGGTCGTCGATGTGCTCCACCACCTCGATGGCGGTGACCAGGTCGAAGCTGCCGTCCGGGTAGTCCAGCTCGGTGGCGGACAACTCCCGTACGTTGATCTTCCGGGCCGCCGCCGGATCGCCGGCCAGCCGCTCCCGGAACAGCTCCAGCCGATCCTGCTGGATGTCCACGGCTTCGATCTGCGCGAACGCGTCGACCAGCCGCATCGTGTACGTGCCGTCCCCGCAGCCGATCTCCAGTAATCGCCGGCCGGTCAGCGATGTGTGCCGGCCCAATGTGCCGAGCCTCTTCGCCACCCCACGCTCGCCGAATGCGCTGCCATGCCCCAGCCCCAGATTGCGATTCGTATTCATCATGGTCGCTGACCATAGACCTAACGAGCGTTAGCGTGGGGGCGTCGATCGACAGGCAGTGCCGGCTCTGGCCGACCCCTCTGGCGTCCCGATCTCCGACACCGGAGGGGCCGGCGCGTACGCGGTCGTAGTGCCGGGAACACCGGCACCGCCCGACCAGGTGCCGTCAGGATACTGAGCGGTGACGACATAGGGCGCGTTGCCGACGGGGAACTCGAAGTCCGTCACGGGCGAGAACTCACCCTCCGTCGGCCGGACCTAGTCGGCCTGCCTGGTCCAGCCGAGAAAGCGGCGGTGCAACACCCCGGCCGGCGTCCACGGCATGTCCTCAGTGGCTTGGGCCAGGTAGGCGCCGAGGTAGAGGGCCAGTGACACGGGAGCGCGGTCATACTCCGCGCGCAGCTCGCGTTTCCGTGTCGGGCAGGGCCAGGGCAGATCGCAACCTCCGCAGCTCCAGACCGGCATGACCGGGCCGTGGGTGGTCACCGCACACCCTCGAGGAAACGGGCGGTGATCGTCCGTGCCTGTCGGCTGGTCGCCCATTCCACCTGCCAGCAGGGGTACGGCGACAGCCGCGACCACCAGGCGCGGCAGCCGGTGCACATGCCGTCGCACCCACGGACATGCACAGCCAGGATCGCCTGCTCCAGGTCGTCCTTCACGACGCGTCCTCTCCCGGCCAGTGGCCACGATCGATAGGGATTCGGTGCCGGGCGCGGCAGGGCAGATCCGCTCCGCAGCGGCAGATCCGTCGCCACTTCCGCCAGCACCAGACAGGGCGGTGCCTCCGGGCGAGAGTGAGTGCCGTCGCGACCAGGTAGTCCTCGTACGAGACGTGTCGTCTGCTCGGAGTCGTCCGGGCCGCCCTTCGGCTCATCGCTGCTCTGCCGCGTCCTGCGCCGGCTCACGGTTGCCTTCCGGTCGCCCCAGCTGCGCTGCCAGGTCGAGTAGGCGCTGTCGCGCTGCCGCGCGCTCGGCGTCCTGGTACCGCTGCCCTGTTCCGGACGGTGGTGCCGGATCGGGTTGCCGGAACAGCCATCGCGCCAGCGGACACAGGCGACCCCGGATAGTCACGAGCCCGTCCTGTCGTGCAAGGTCGGGAAGGCGAGCCTGACCGGCGGCTCAGAGCCGTAGACGAACATCCCGCCCGGCGGGTCGTCGACGTCGAAGTCCATGCCGGAGACGGTCCCGCCGAGTGGGGTGCGGTGACCATGTCGACCGGTCATGTCACGGTGACATGAGCGGACTCGACCTGCCCGTACACCGACCGTAGGCTCCTGACCGACCACCATGGGTAGTCGTCTGACGACGCTGGGAGCCGTTGTGCTGCTGGAAAATCTCCGGATCCCCGACGACCTCTGGTTGCGCGAGGACATGCACAAGGCTCTGGCGGCCCGCGACATCGGTGCCGTGTTCCGGCTGCTCGCTCGGCACACCGGCGCGAGCCAAACTCGCGTCGGCGCGGCTGTCGGCCTGGAGCAGGGCTACATCAGCCGGATCATCGCCGGCCGACGGGTGACCTCGATCGATGTGCTGGAACGGATCGCCGACGGCTGCGGCATGCCCGACGAAGCTCGGATGACGCTGGGCCTCGCGCCCTGCCAGCGGTCATATCGCCCGGCCATGGCGGATCACTCCCTCGGTCGGCACAGTGACGTGCCGGGCAACCGGTCCTGGCGCGAGGACGTCCAGGCCGCCGCGCAGCTATGGGAAGGCGATGTGAACCGTCGAGACATGCTTCGCCAGACAGTGTTCAGCTCCACCGCGTACACCCTGCCCGCCCTACGCTGGTTCACCGCCACCACGGCGCAGCCCGTCGAGCAGGAGGGCCGCCGAACAGTCGGTCAACCCGACATCGACACGATCCGGCAGATGACCGCCACTTATCGGCGACTCGACAACCAGTACGGCGGCGGGCATGCCCGCGACAACGTCACCCGCTTCCTGCACCACGAGGTGGCGCCCCTGGTGACCGAAGGCCGGTACGACCCGGCGACCGGCCGCAGACTGCTCGCTGCTGCTGCCGAACTGACGCAGCTCGCCGGGTGGCAGGCGTACGACATGGCCGAACACGGCCTCGCCCAGCGGTACCTCACGCATGCCCTCGACCTCGCCCGAACGGCCGCCGACGCCGGCCTTGGTGCCGAGATCCTCGCCGCGATGAGCCATCAAGCCACCTACCTCGGGCACGCCGCCACGGGGGTCGACCTCGCCCGCGCCGCCCGGCAGACAGCACAACGCGCCGGCCTCACCGCGCTGACTGCCGAAGCGCTGGTCATGGAAGCCCATGCCCACGCTGTCGCCCTCCACGAACGCGACTGCGCGACCGCGCTTCACCAAGCGGAGCGAACCCTCGACCGAGCGGACCGCAGCAGCGATCCTCAGTGGCTCGGCTACTTCGACGAGGCGTACCTGTCGGCCAAGTTCGGCCACTGCTTCCACGCGCTCGGTCAACACCGCCGAGCCGAGCGCTTCGCCGCTCGCTCACTCAAGATGGACGAGCGCTACGTACGCGGCAAGCCTTCAACCTCGCCCTGCTGGCCAGCGTCCACGCTCGCCACGGCGAGCCGGAACGTGCCAGTGCCGTCGGCGCGGAAGCCCTGACCCTGACCACCCAACTGCGGTCGGCTCGTGCCGTCCGTTACGTGCGCGATCTGCAGACCGGCCTGGCACCCCACCGCCGCAAGCCGGCAGTATGGCAGTTCATCACCCGGGTCGATGCGGCGCTCGGCCAGCGGCGCTGACTACAGCTCACCCCGCGCCTGGCGCGCCATCAGCTCCAACACGGCGATCACCGTTCCGGCACCAACGATCTCACCCTCGGACACGAGTTGCCGCGTCTCCTCCAGCGGAACCCAGGCCACGCGCTCGGTCTCGTTGACGTCAACCGGAGCGCCGGTGTACTCCGCATTCCGGGCAAGGAACAGCAAGTTCTCCGCGTCTGCGGTCGCCACCCAAGGCTGAAACGACACCAAGGGCTCCACGGTGCCCGGGCGCCAGCCGGTTTCCTCCTCGACCTCGCGGATCGCGCAGGTCGCCGCGTCCTCGCCCTCATCGACGTAGCCGCCAGGTAGCTCCCACACCCATCTGTCGAACACGAACCGGTGCCGCCGCATCAGCAACAGGCGCTCCTGGCCGTCGAGCACGGCAACCATGGCCGACCGGGGCGCCCGGATCACGTACTGCTCGAAGCGGACCCCGTCGGGCAACTCCACGTCGGCGATGCTCAACCGGGAGCGCCGGCTGCCGTCCACTACCCGCTCGCCGTGAATCGTCCAGCGCGTCGACCTGCTAGCCAGTTCCTCCGTCACACGGCCAGTATCCGACCAGCGGTACCGGGCCGCGGACCGCGGCGCCCGTGACTCGGCTCGACCCCGGAGGACCCGGGAGACGGTATGTGGTGGGCCGGCAGGGCTTCGAACCTTGCATCACGTCCGCGATGAGGCCGTTGATGAGCTCGACCAGCTTTTGGCCGTGTGGCTGAGGTACTGGTTCTAGTCAGCCGCGTCGCCCTTCTCGAGCTCCTCCATCGAACGGCGCAGCGCGGCGGCGTTGGCCGGGCTGCGAAAGAGGTACTCGGTTTCCTTCATCGCCTCGTACTCGGCAAGCGGGACGATGACCACCGGCTCGTGGCCCGAGCGGGTTACCACCACTTCCTCGGCGTTGTTGATGACGCTGTCGAGTTCAGCGGCCAGGTTCTGCCTTAGCTTGGTGAAGTTGACGGTCCGCATGACCACCTCCGGAGCAAGTGGCCCGCGCCTCGTCCTGGTCGAACCGCTGAGCCAAGATCGCGCCCACACAATGGGGCCGTTGAGCTGCAAGAGAGTGGGCCGCCAGGGACTCGAACCCTGAACCTATGGATTAAAAGTCCACAGCTCTGCCATTGAGCTAGCGGCCCGCCCGCTCAGGTTACCGGAACCTGCCCGCCCTAAGCTCGCGGCTTCCACCGCCTGTCGATCTTCAGACCTGAACCAGGCGACGCGCCGGACGCGAGGCGTGAACCTCCCCGCCTGGGGAACCGGGGCAACCATGCGAGTGACCAGCACCGCCGCCGTCGCGGCCTCCCGCGAGGTGCCAGGCGCCGACGGCGTACGCCGGCCCGGCGGTGAGGTGCACGCCTGGCTGCCGGGCCAGAACCAGACGCTGTGCGGGCTGCCCCTGAGCCGTACCCGCCTGCGCCGCTTCCCGCACGTGCCGTTCGACTACTCCGGCACTGACGTCCTCACCGAGGCCGACCCGGAGGGCTGGGTCTGTCCGCGCTGCCTGGCCGCCACGTCGGGTCGCCGCGATCGGGAGAAGGGCTGGGTGCGCACGAACCCCCGTCCGTGAGCGGTTGCTGCCCGGTTCAGCGGGTACCGCACCGGACATGCGCATCGTGATCGTGGGAGCGACCGGCAACGTGGGGACGGCCGTGCTGCGCCGGCTGCGGCGGGAGGCGGAAGCGGAACTGGTGGGCGTCGCGCGCCGGCTGCCCGGGCCGGACGCCGGTGAGCCGTACGCCGACGTGGAGTGGCATTCCTGCGACATCGGCGCGCCCGGGGCGGCCGACCAGCTCGTGCGGATCTTCGCCGGGGCGCGGGCGGTGGTGCATCTGGCCTGGCAGATCCAGCCCAGCCACGACCGCCGCACGCTCTACCGGACCAACGTCGGCGGCAGCCGCGCGGTGATCGAGGCCGCCGTCCGGGTCGGCGTTCCGGCCCTGGTGTACGCCTCATCGGTCGGCACCTACGCGCCCGGCCCGAAGAACCATCCGGTCAGCGAGAACTGGCCGGCGACCGGGGTGGAGACGTCGTCGTACAGCCGGGACAAGGCGGAGGTGGAGGCGCTGCTCGACGGTGTGCAGCGGGAGCACCCGAAGCTCCGGGTGGTACGGCTGCGCCCGGGGCTGATCTTCCAGCGGGAGGCCGGTACGGAGATCAGCCGCTACTTCCTCGGCCCGCTGGCGCCGGTGCGCCTTCTCCGGTACGGCCGCATTCCGCTGGTGCCGTCGAACAAGCGGCTGCGGATGCAGGCGGTGCACGCCGACGACGTGGCCGACGCGTACGCCCGGGCGGTTCTGGGGGATGCGGGCGGCGCCTTCAACGTGGCGGCCGACCCGGTGCTGACGCCGGAGCTGGTGGCCCGGCACTTCCACGGCTGGACGGTGCCGGTGGCGACGCCGGTGCTGCGCGCGGCGGCGGCGCTGACCTGGCGGGCGCGGCTGCAACCGGTCGACACCGGCTGGGTCGACCTGGCGCTGAACGTGCCGCTGATGTCCAGCCACCGTGCCGAGACCGAACTCGGCTGGGCCCCGGCGATCGACTCGGTGACCGCCCTGAAGGACCTGTTCACCGGCATGGCCACGAGAGCCGGCACGGATTCCCCGCCGCTGTCCCCGGACCCGACCCTCCCCGGTCGCCCCGCAGCCCTGACCCGAGGCCACCTCCCCGGCCACCCCAACCCCTACTGATCCCACCCTTCGCCGCTGCCCGCCGCTGTCCCATCCGCTCCGGCGTCGGCCCCGCCCTCGCCCCACCCCGCCACCCCGCCCCACCCCGCCCTGTTGATCAAGGAGTTTGTGTCACGCGCAGAGATCAACTGGAACACAAACTCCTTGATCACCGAGTTGAAAGGGCGGGTGCGAGGGTGGGGCGGGTGGGGCGGGGGCCGTAGGGCGGAGGACTGGCCGGTGATCATGAAGTTGGCGGGTCGACACGCCGATATCGGGACCGTCAACTTCATGATCGACGAGGCGGGGTGAGGGCAGCGTCCAGGCGCCGGCTGTTCAG
>NZ_JAGPXP010000045.1:0-34435 GCF_018070485.1 Micromonospora sp. C41
GGGTGGCGGGGTGGGGCGGTGAGGCATGCGGGGTTGGTTACGCGGCGTGCTTGATTGCGCCTGGGGTGGGGCCGTGGCGCCGGGAGAGCGCCCCAGGTCAACGCGGTGCTGCGCCGGTGGCGGCAGAGCAAGGGCGCGGGGTGCGGGACATGGCGGGGCGAGCGCGCCCTCACGCGCCGTGACAGCGGCGTGAGGGCGCGTTGCGGGCGCGCGGCAGGGCAGGGCGGATCAGGAGTCGAGGTTGCGGTGCCGGCTGCGCAGCTTGAACGGCATCAACGCGCTCTCGATCTTGGTGGCGGTGGTCATCTTCGAGTCGCCGTCGCGGCGCTCCTCGAAGCGGATCGGCACCTCCAGGATGGTGTGGCCCAGCTTGGTGGCGAGGTAGTGCATCTCCACCTGGAAGCTGTAGCCGTTCGACTGGACCCGGTCGAGCCCGATCGCGCGCAGCGCCTCGGCCTGCCAGATCTTGAAGCCGGCGGTCAGGTCACGGATGCGCACGCGCAGCAGCGTGTGCACGTACAGGTTGGCCCAGCCGCTGAGCGCGCGCCGGTACAGCGGCCAGTTCTCGTCCAGCTCACCGCCGGGCACGTACCGCGAGCCGATGACCACCGAAGCCTGCGTGGACAGCAGCGCGCCGAGCATGCCGGGCAGCGCCTCCGGCGGGTGCGACAGGTCGGCGTCCATCTGGGCGACGAAGTCCGCGCCGTCGTCGAGCGCCCGGCCGATGCCGTCCACGTACGCCCGGCCGAGACCCTCCTTGCCCGGGCGGTGCACCACCGTCACCCGGTCCGGGTGCTCGATGGCCAGCTTGTCGGCGACCTCACCGGTGCCGTCCGGGGAGTTGTCGTCCGCGACCAGCACCTTCAGCCCCGGCAGAGGCAGCGCGAGCAGGCGCTCGACCAGCACCGGGAGGTTGCCCGCCTCGTTGTAGGTCGGAACGACGACGGTCAGGCGCGCATCCCCCCACGGGGAGGGTAACTGCACGGGTTCGATCATCACGGACATCCTCGGTCAGCGGACAGGTTCATCTGAGAGGGTATCCAGTGGGCCGTGCGGCGGCCGCACAGACGCCCCGCCGAGGGATCGATCCCGCTCCGGCTTCTGCCGGGTCGCGATGTCGGACAGCCGGGCCAGCGTCTCCCGGTTGCGAAGATGCAGCACCAGGTCGTTGAGCTTGGTCCGGACCCACCGCAGCGGCCCGGCGGCGAAGTCCTCGCCGATGGTCACCCGGGTCCGGCCGTCCTCCAGCGGTTCCAGAGCGAACGCCACTGTCGCCTCGCCGGCCGGCCACAACCCGGCGCGCAGCACGAGCCGGTGCGGCGCCTGGCACTCCAGCACGGTGGACTTGTCCTGCAGCGAGAACGGCCAGGGCCCGGCCCGGTGGTGCAGGTTGCTGCCGACCCGGGGCCACGTGTCGTCCACGTCCCGCACGTGCACGGTGCCCACCACCCAGTCGCTGTACGTCCACCCGTCCGCGAGCACCTCGAAGACCTGCTCCGGAGGTGCGTCGATCACTTTCTCCACAACCGCCATCACCAACCGGTACCCCGCCCCGGGCCGCCGCTAACGGCGAGCGGGTTAGCTTCTCGGGGGCGGCGGGTATCGCCGGACCGGAACGGTCGTGGCAACGTGTGCGCCGGCACCGGCGGGGCGCGCCTGGCGCCGACGTCGACGTTTACTCCTCGGGGGCTCGGGAACCCGCCGCCCGTGCGACGGGACCAGGAGCGGGATCAGTGCAGGTCAGCCCGGGTTGACCCGGGTGCTGACCGGTTCCCGTCCGGCCTCTACGACGCGGTGCTGCTGGACCGGGACGGCACGCTGATCGAGGACGTGCCGTACAACGGCGACCCGGAGAAGGTACGGCCGGTGCCGGGTGCCCGGGAGGCGCTGGACCGGTTGCGGGCGGCCGGGTTGCGGCTCGCCGTGGTGACGAACCAGTCCGGCCTGGCCCGCGGCTGCTTCACCGCGGACGAGCTGAGGCTGGTCAACGCCCGGGTGGAGGAACTGCTCGGGCCCTTCGACCACTGGGCGATCTGCCCGCACGCGGAAGCCGACGGGTGCGCCTGCCGCAAGCCGGCGCCCGGGCTCGTACACGAGGCAGCCCGCGCGCTCGGCACCACACCGACCCGGTGCGTGCTGATCGGCGACATCGGCGCGGACACGGCCGCCGCCGCGGCGGCCGGCGCTGCCACGATCATGGTGCCCACGCCGGCCACCCGGGCTGCCGAGGTGGCCGCCGCGCCGACCGTCGCCGCCGACCTGCCGGACGCGGTGAGCACAGTGCTGGCCAGGATGCGCCTCACGGCCGCGCCGCAACGCGCGGGCCGTAACCGCCGGGGCACGGTCCTCGTCGTCCGCAGCGACGCCGCCGGTGACGTGCTGGTGACCGGTCCCGGCATCCGCGCGGTGGCGGCCGGCGCGCAGCGGGTGGTGCTGCTGTGCGGGCCACGCGGCCGGGCGGCGGCCGAACTGCTGCCCGGCGTGGACGAGATCATCGAAGCGCCGCTGCCGTGGATCGACGCGCCCGCCCCGCCCGTCGACCCGGGTGACATGCGCGCGCTCACCGACCGGCTCGCGGCCGTACGCGCCGACGAAGCCGTCGTCTTCACCTCCTTCCACCAGTCCGCGCTGCCGCTGGCGCTGCTGCTGCGCCTGGCCGGGGTGCCCCGGATCAGCGCGATCAGCGACGACTACCCGGGCAGCCTGCTCGACGTGCGCCACCGCGTCCCGGCCGGCGTACCCGAACCGGAACGCGCCCTGTCCCTCGCCGCCGCCGCCGGATTCGCGCTGCCCGGCCACGACGAACCCGCCCTGCGCATCCGCTCCGACCGGCTTCCGCCGCCCGCGGCCGAGGCCGGGGCGCCCGGCTACGTGGTGCTGCATCCCGGGTCCTCGGTGGAGACCCGCGCCTGCCCGGAGGAACTGGCCACGCGAGTGGTCCGGGTGCTCGGCGCGGCCGGTCACCGGGTGGTGGTCACCGGCGGGCCGGACGAGCGGGAGCTGACCGCCCGGGTCGCGGCGGCGGGCGGCGTCGACCTCGGCGGGCGTACCGGGCTGGCGGAGCTGGCCGCTGTGGTCGCCGGCGCCGGCGCGCTGGTGGTCGGCAACACCGGCCCCGCGCACCTGGCCGCCGCGCTCGGCGTGCCGGTGGTGAGCCTGTTCGCGCCCACTGTGCCGTTCGGGCAGTGGGGGCCCTACCGGGTGCCGACAGTGCGCCTCGGTGACGCGGCGGCGCCCTGCCGGGACACCCGCGCCACCGTCTGCCCGGTCCCCGGGCACCCGTGCCTGTCGGCTGTCGAGCCGGGCCGGGTGCTGGAGGCGTTGCGGCTGCTCGGCGTGCCGGCGCCGGTGGCGGGCGGGGTGGTCGGATGAACATCCTGCTGTGGCACGTCCACGGGTCGTGGACGACGTCCTTCGTGCACGGCAAGCACCGCTACCTGGTGCCGGTGACGCCGGACCGGGGCCCGTACGGGCTGGGCCGGGCGCGCACCTACCCGTGGCCGGACAGCGCGGTCGAGGTCACGCCGGAAGACCTGCGCGGCGCCGACGTGGACCTGGTGATCCTGCAGCGCCCGGAGGAACTCGACCTGGCCGCCGAGTGGCTCGGCCGCCGCCCCGGACGCGACGTCCCGGCGATCTACGTCGAGCACAACACGCCGAAAGGCGACGTGCCGAACACCCGTCATCCCATGGCCGACCGCGACGACCTGCTGCTCACCCACGTCACCGCGTTCAACGAGCTGTTCTGGGACAACGGCGGCACCCGCACCACGGTGGTCGACCACGGCGTCGTACCGCCCGCCGTCGAGTGGACCGGCGAACTCGACCGCCTCGCCGTGGTCATCAACGAGCCGGTACGCCGCTGGCGCGTAACCGGCACCGACCTGCTCGCCCGGTTCGCCGCGCTCGCCCCGCTCGACGTCTACGGCATGAAGGTGGCCGGTCTCGCCGCCCACCTCGGACTGCCCGAGGACCGGCTGACCAGCCACGACGACGTACCCCAGCACGCCATGCACGCCGAACTCGCCAAACGGCGTGCCTACCTGCACCTGTGCCGCTGGACCTCACTGGGCCTCAGCCTCGTCGAGGCCATGACCATGGGCATGCCGGTGGTGGCGCTGGCCACCACCGAAGCGGTGGAAGCCGTCCCGCCGGAGGCGGGCGCGCTGTCCACCCGGGTCGACACGCTCGTCGAGGCCGCCCGTGGCCTGCTGGACGACAGGGAGTCCGCCCGCCGGGCGGGCGCCGCGGCGCGGGCCGCCGCCCGGGGCCGCTACGGCCTGGAGCGTTTCCTCGCCGACTGGGACCGGCTGCTGGAGGAGGAAGTATGCGCATCGCGATGATCTCGGAGCACGCCAGCCCGCTCGCCGTCCTCGGCGGGGAGGACGCCGGTGGCCAGAACACGCATGTCGCGGAGCTCTCCGCCGCGCTCGCGGCCGCCGGTCACGACGTACGGGTCTACACCCGGCTCGACGCGGTGGACCTGCCGGTGAGCGTGCGTGCTCCGGACGGGTACGAGGTGGTGCACGTACCGGCCGGGCCGGCCGAGCCGGTGGCCAAGGACGACCTGCTGCCGTACATGCCGGCGTTCGGCAACTGGCTGGCCGACCGGTGGCGCACCGGCGACTGGCAGCCCGATGTGGTGCACGCGCACTTCTGGATGAGCGGGCTGGCCGGGCTCGCCGCGGCCCGCCGCGCGGGCGTGCCGGTGGTGCAGACCTACCACGCGCTCGGCACCGTCAAGCGCCGCCACCAGGGCGCGCAGGACACCAGCCCGCCGGGCCGGGTCGAGCACGAGCGGAAGCTGGGCCGCTCGGTGGACCGGGTGGTCGCCCAGTGCCAGGACGAGGTCGCCGAGCTGGTCCGGATGGGTGTGCCCCGCTCCCGGATGACAGTCGTGCCGTCGGGGGTGAACCTGTCCACGTTCGCCCCGCTCGGCCCGGTGGCCGACCGTGACGGCGGCCGGGCCCGCATCCTCACCGTCGGCCGGCTGGTCGAGCGCAAGGGCTTCCAGGACGTCATCCGGGCCGTCGCCGAGGTGCCGGACGCCGAGTGCGTGGTGGTCGGCGGCCCGCCGGCCGGACTGCTGGAGACCGACCCGTACGCGCTGCGCCTGCGGACGCTGGCCCGCTCGCTCGGCGTCGCCGACCGGGTGCGGCTGGTCGGCGCGGTCCCCCGGGAGGAGATGGGCCGCTGGTACCGGTCCGCCGACGTGCTCGTCGCCGCCCCCTGGTACGAGCCGTTCGGGCTCACCCCGCTGGAGGCGATGGCGTGCGGCGTGCCGGTGGTCGGCACCGCGGTCGGCGGGCTCATCGACACGGTGGTGCCCGGCCGGACCGGCGACCTGGTGCCGGCCCGCGATCCGGCGGCGCTCGGCGCGGCGATCCGGGGCCTGCTCGGTGACCGGATCCGCCGGTTCGCCTACGCCACCGCGGCGCTGGAGCGGGCGCGCACCCGCTACTCGTGGGCCACCACCGCCGACCGCCTCACCGAGTTGTACGGCGAGGTGGCCAGCGTCGGCCGTCCCACCCGGGTGGTCGCCTGATGACGGCGACCCCGCCGGCCGCCGGCGGCACGCTGCTGGAGGACCATCTGGCGCTGCTGGCCGCCGCGCTGCTGCCGCTGCGGGAGTCGGAGCGGATGCTGGCCCGCTGGGGTGAGGATCTGGCGCAGCGGCTCGCCGCCGGCGGGCGGCTGCTGGTGGCCGGCAACGGCGGCAGCGCCGCCGAAGCCCAGCACCTCACCGCCGAACTCGTCGGCAAACTCCGCCACGACCGCCAACCCCTGTCCGCCATCGCCCTCCACGCCGAAACCAGCGCCCTCACCGCCATCGCCAACGACTACGGCTACGACGAAACCTTCGCCCGACAGGTACGCGCCCACGGCCGACCCCACGACATCCTCCTGCTCCTCACCACCAGCGGCACCAGCACCAACCTCCTCACCGCCGCCCACGCCGCCCACCAGACCGGCCTGCGCACCTGGGCCTTCACCGGCCCCGCGCCCAACCCCCTCGCCGACCTCTGCCACGAGCACCTGGCGATCGACTCGCCGGACGGGCAGGTGGTGCAGGAGCTGCATCTGGTGGCCTCGCACGTGCTCTGCGAGTACGTCGAACGGGCGCTGCCCGCGGCGCTCGCCGCCCCGGCGCCGGCCGAACCGGTGCGTACCGGCGTCGAGGTGGTGCTCGGCGACCCGGACCCGGCGGCGCCCGCCGGACCGGGAGGCCGGGCATGAGGGGGCCGGTGGTGGTGCTCGGGGACACGCTGCTGGACCGCGACGTCGAGGGTCTGGTGAACCGGCTCTGCCCGGACTCCCCGGTGCCGGTGCTGGACGAGACCTCCTCCGTCGACCGTCCCGGCGGCGCCGGCCTGGCCGCGGTGTTCGCGGCCGCTCAGGGCGCCGAGGTCGCGCTGGTCACCGCGGTCGCCGACGACGCCGGCGGGGCCCGGATCGGCACGCTGCTCGCCGCCGCGGGGGTGCGGTTGTACGCGCTGCCGCTGGCCGGCGCCACCCCGGAGAAGGTCCGGCTGCGGGTACGCGGCCGGGTGCTGCTGCGCCACGACCGGGGCGGCGCGGCCGGTGTGCCCGGTCAGCCCAGCGACGCCGTGCTGCGGCTGATCGCCGACGCGTCCGCCGTGCTGGTGAGCGACTACGGCCGGGGTGTGGCCGGGCATCCCGCGCTGCGCGCCGCGCTGGCCGCCACCCGGGCGCCGGTGGTCTGGGACCCGCATCCGCGCGGACCGGCAGCCGTACCCGGGGTGCACCTGGCCACCCCGAACGAGCCGGAGGCCCGCGACCTGGCCAAGACGCCGCCGGGCGGGTCCCGCCTCGCGGCCGCGTCCCGCAGCGCGCAGGCGCTGCGCCGCCGCTGGCAGGCGCGCGCGGTAGCGGTGACGCTCGGCGGGGACGGCGCGCTGCTCTGTCACGCCGGATCCACGCCCCTGGTGGTGCCGGCGCCACCGGCCGAGGGGGACACCTGCGGGGCGGGGGACCGGTTCGCGTCCACCGCCACGCTGGCCCTGGCCCGTGGGGCGCTGGTCTCCGAGGCGGTGCAGGAGGCGGTCGCGCAGGCGTCCGCGTACGTGGCCGGGGGTGGCGTGGCCGCCGCGCTGCCGGCCCCGGTACGGGCGGTGGCCCCGGCGGTGGTCACCAGCGGCGGCGACCGGGTCGGCGCCGGGGCGGCCGGTGAGGTGGTGGCCCGGGTACGCGCGGCCGGCGGCACCGTGGTCGCCACCGGCGGCTGCTTCGACCTGCTGCACGCCGGGCACGTGGCGACGCTCCAGGCGGCCCGGCAACTCGGCGACTGCCTGGTGGTCTGCCTCAACTCCGACGCCAGTGTGGCCGGGCTCAAGGGACCGGAGCGCCCGGTCGTGCCGCAGGGCGACCGGGGCCGGCTGCTCGCCGCGCTCGGCTGCGTCGACGCGGTGCTGATCTTCGACGAGCCGACCCCGGAGGCGGCGCTGTCCTGGCTGCGTCCGGACATCTGGGTCAAGGGCGGCGACTACGCCAGCGGCGGCGGCGCCGAGACGTTGCCCGAGTCGGAGATCCTGGCCCGCTGGGGCGGGCACACGGTGGTGGTGCCGTACCTCGACGGGCGCTCGACCACCGACATGATCGCTGCCGCGCGGGCGGGACGGGGCAGCGGCGGATGGCCGGCCCCGACGCTCGACCCGGCGGAGGCCGTCGCGCAGACGGTGGTCCGGTCCACGGCGAAGGGAGCACGATGAACGAGCGACGCATCCGATCCGGCGCGGTCGCGCGGGCGGCGGCATGAACGCCCCCGCTCCCGGTGCCGGGCCCGCGGTCCTGGTCACCGGCGGGTCGAGCGGGCTCGGCGCGGCGGTGGTCGCCGCGGTGGCCCGCTCCGGTGGACGCCCGCTGGTGCTGGACCGGCAGCGTCCCGCCGACGGTGTGCCCTGGGCCGAGTGCGACCTGGCCGACACCCGAGCCGCCGAGGCCGCCACGCGCGATCTCGCGGAACGCTCCGGCGGGCTGGACGCCGTGGTCACCGCCGCCGGCATGGACGTGCCGGGGAAGCTGGCCGACATCCCGGCGGAGACCTGGGAACGGATCGTCACTGTGGACCTGCTCGCCACGGCCGCGGTGATCCGGGCCGCGCTGCCCTGGCTGGAGGCGTCCCGCGGCAACATCGTCACGGTGGCCTCGACGCTGGGCGTGAAGGCGGTGAGCGACGCGACGGCGTACTGCGCGGCGAAGTTCGGGGTGGTGGGCTTCACCCGTGCGCTCGCCGCCGAGCTGGCCGGCACTGTGGGCGTGACGCTGCTGATCCCGGGCGGGATGCGGACCGCGTTCTTCGACGAGCGGGACGCGCAGTACCGCCCCGGCCCGGACGCGGTGCTCAACGAGCCGTCCGACACCGCCGCCGCGGTCATGTTCGCGCTCTCCCAGCCGGCCGGCTGCGCGGTACGCGAGATGGTGGTGTGCGCCGCGCAGGAGTCCTCGTACCCGTGATCCTGGTGCTGCGGGCGCTCGGCGTCGGCGACCTGGTCACCGCCGTGCCGGCGTTGCGTGGCCTGCGCGCCGGCCTGCCGGGCCGGGAACTGGTGCTCGCCGCGCCGGACTGGCTGGCGCCGCTGGCGGAGCTGACCGGGGCGGTCGACCGGGTGCTGCCCACCACCGGACCGGACCGGATCGCGTGGACCGGACCGCCGCCGGAGGTGGCGGTCAACCTGCACGGCCGGGGGCCGCAGTCGCACCGGGCGCTGGCCGCGGTACGCCCCGGCCGGCTGCTCGCCCACCGCAACCCGGACGCCGGGCACCCGGACGGCCCGGCCTGGGACGACGACGAGCACGAGGTGCGCCGCTGGTGCCGCCTGCTGCACGCGTACGGCCTGCCGGCCGACCCGGGAGACCTCGCGCTGCGCCGTCCGGCGGCGGGCGGCGTACCGGCCGGGTTGACGCTGCTGCACCCGGGCAGCAAGATCCCGGCGAAGCGCTGGCCGGCGCGGCGGTTCGCCGGGCTGGCCCGGGAGCTGACCGCGCGCGGTCACCGGGTGGCGGTGACCGGATCTGCCGGCGAGCGGGCGCTGGCCGAGCGGGTCGCCCGCGACGGGGGGCTGCCGCCGGAGGCGGTGCTGGCCGGCCGGACCGGGCTGGCCGAGCTGGCCGCGCTCGTCGCGGGCGCGCGGCTGGTGGTCAGCGGGGACACCGGCGTGGCGCACCTGGCCACCGGCTACGGCACCGCGTCGGTGGTGCTGTTCGGGCCGGTGCCGGCGGCGCACTGGGGGCCACCGGCGGACCGGCCTCGCCACCGCGCCCTCGGTGCGATCGAGCCCACGCACGTCAACCCGGATTCGACCGGGTCACGCGGGGTAGGAAGCCACCCGACATTGAATGCCATCGGGATCGACGAGGTGGTGGCCGCGGTGGCCGACGTGGAACGGGTATCCGGTGCGGTTGCGGCGTAGCGATCCGGGCCGGCCGGGGTACGCGCGCCGGCGGCGCGGCAAGGGCTGGCTGTTCCTCGACCCGGCCGGCGAGCCGGTGCGCGACGCCGGGGAGCTGGTCCGGCTGCGCGAGCTGGTCATCCCGCCCGCCTGGCAGGACGTGTGGATCTCGCCGTACCCGAACGGCCACATCCAGGCCACCGGCATCGACGCGGCGGGCCGCAAGCAGTACCTCTACCACCCGGGCTGGCGGCGCAAGCGCGACGAGGCGAAGTTCGACCACGTGCTGGAGGTGGCCCACCGGCTGCCCGCGCTACGGGACCGGGTCACGCAGGACCTGGCGCTGCGCGGCCTGCGCCGGGAGCGGGTGCTCGCCACCGTCGCCCGGCTGCTCGACATGGGCGCCTTCCGGGTCGGCAGCGACCAGTACGCCACCGGCGACGACCCGACCTTCGGGGTGGCCACGCTGCGCCCCGAGCACACCCGCTCCCGGGGCGGGTGCGTGGTCTTCGAGTTCCCCGCCAAGGGCGGCATCGAGCAGGTCCGCCGGATCGAGGACGCGGAGCTGTGCCGGGTGCTGCTCAACCTGCGCCGGCGGCGGCGGGCCCAGGAGAGGCTGTTCGGCTACTGGGACGGCCGGTCCTGGCGCGACGTGCGCAGCGACGAGGTGAACGACTACCTGCGCGACGCCAGCGGCGGGGAGATGACCGCGAAGGACTTCCGTACCTGGCACGCCACAGTGCTGGCGGCGGCCGAGCTGGCGAACGTGGGCCCGCAGCGCTCCGCCACCGCCCGCAGGCGCGCGGTGGCCGGGGTGATGCGGTCGGTGGCCGAGTTGCTCGGCAACACCCCGACGGTGGCGCGGGCCTCCTACGTGGACCCGCGGGTGGTCGACCTCTACCACGACGGGGTGCTGGCGCCGGTGCAGCCGGAGATGCCGCGCGAGGCGGTGGAGAAGTCGGTGCTGGCGCTGCTGGAGGAGGAGGCCGGCTGACCGGCCCCGTCGGTCCTGGGGGGAAGCGCGACGGGGCCGGAAACCTCGTCCGGCGCGGATGCGGGGAGACCGCCACCGGGGCGGCCGCCCGCGGCCGGGCCGCCGCGGACGCCACGCCACGGCCCCCCGATACCAGTGGGCCGCCGCTGGGAGCGGTCTCAGCCCTGCGTTCAGTATGTCCGCGCCGAGTTGACTGCGGATGCCGTGGTGTTGACGATCCGTGCCGGTTCCAGATGACGGGCCCGGAATGCCTGCGGTGTCTCCGCGTGCGCGGCCCGGAAGGCGCGGCTGAAGTGTGCCTTGTCCCGAAAGCCCCAGCGGGCGGCGATGAGCTGGATCGAGCGGTCGCTCAGCGCCGGGTCGGCGAGGTCGCGCCGGCACCGGGCCAGCCGCTCGTCCCTGATGTACGCCGCGACGGTGGTCTCCTCGTCCTCGAAGAGCCGGTGCAGCGAGCGCACCGAGATGTGGTGCGCGTCGGCGATCCGGCCCGGGTCCAGCGAGGCGTCCCCGAGGTGCTGCTCCACGTACGAGCGCACCTGGGCGAGCAGGGCGCGCCGCCGGATCTCGGTGGGGACCGCCTCCTCGGAGACCAGGTTGCGGCCGAGCAGCGTGGCGACCAGGTCCAGGCCGATCCCGCCCAGCCGCTCGGCGTCGGCGGCGTGGTACTGCTCGGGGTGCGCGGTGATCCGGACGAGGAAGTCGGCGAGCAGGCCGCCGACGCCCTCGGAGCCGGACATCCGCCCGGCGAACAGGGGAGCGAGACGGCGGCGCGGCAGCGGCAGCGCGTCGTACGGCATCAGGGCCACGATCGAGCGGGCGTACGCGGGCCCGGCCGGGTCGGCGTGGTGGCTGACCTCGTGCGGGCGGGAGCAGTCGTAGAAGGTGAGGTCGCCGGGGCGGCAGCAGGCCCGCTGCCCCGCCTGGTCGGCCTGGCTGGTCCCGGTGAGCGTGAGCGCGAGCAGGTAGTAGTCCGGGTCGGAGCGCTGGATCAGCTTCGAGGTGCGGACGCAGTCCACCGACGGGTAGCGGTAGCGGATGAGCCGCATCCGGCCCAGCTCGACGAACTCGGCCCGTGCGACGAAGTCGTCGGCGTGCGCGGTGTGCACCCGCAGCGGCGTCGGGGTGCTCGCCATCATGTCCAGCCACATGCCGAAGCGCTCGCGTGGTGGCAGATCCTCCGTGTCGAGCACCTGCCGGCGCAGCTTCCCGTCCATCAACCGACCCCCGTGGTTCGTCACACCTGCTAGAACCAGGACGCCCCACGGGGCCGAAAAGCGACACCCGTGGGGCCGTGACGTCCGTCATTGACGGACCGGGGAGCCTTCTGTTAGCAGTCCGTTCAGTCGTTCAGCACCTGGGCCAGCCGGTCCCGGAACCGTCGCTCCGAGTCGGTCACCGTGTCGCCGCCGAGGCCCAGGATGCCGCCGGTGGAGGCCGCGCCCACCACCTGCTCGGCGATGTCCACCAGCCAGTGCCGGTACGCCCCGGCCTGGCCTTCGTCCACCCGGGCGGCGAGCAGGGCGGCGGCCTGGCCGGCCCGGGCCAGCACGTCCTCGATCATCGCCTTCGGGTCCTCCGGCGTGAGCACCGGAAGCTCCGCGCCGGTCTCCGGGTCGCCGACCCGGTCGACGATCTCGCCGGCCACCGCCGCGACGAGCGGGCTCGCCGACTCGCGGCCGGCGGCGATGGTCTGCAGCCCGGCGGCGTTCTCGGCCATGGTGCGGCGGGTGCCGTCGGACTCGGCGGCGGCCGCCGCGGTGAGCACCGACTGCGGCAGCCCCACCAGCAGCCCCCACTCCTCGTCGGAGACGCCGAACCGGGTGTACGCCGGCTGCTCGATCACGATCAGGCCCCTTTCGCCGTGGTCGTCGTTCGTCGACGGGCGCCGCCGCGGCGCCCGGGTCAGGCTAGTCGAGTTCCAGCAGTCCCTGTTCGGACACCACGGGCACGGAGAGCGTCTTGTAACCGACCTCGTCGAAGAGCACAGTCATCCGGTCCTCCTCGTAGCTGAGCACCAGGCCGGCGCCCCACTCCGGGTGGCGCACCTGGCTGTGCACGGGGAACGGCCCGACCGCGCCGTCGGCGGCCACGCTGGTGCCGGCGTGGCAGTTGTCGCAGTGCCCGCAGACCTCGTGCATCTGCTCGCCGAAGTACGCCAGCAGGGCCTGGCCCCGGCACCCGGTGGTCTCGGCGAACGCGCGCATCATGTCGGTACGCGACCGGGTCACCGTCTGCTGCCGTTCCGCCTCGGCCAGCGCGGCCCGGCCGGACTCGGCGGCCGCCGGGGCGTACCGGGGCGCGCCGATGCGCTGCCGGGCGCGCGGCTCGGCGGCGCCGACCTGCTCCAGCAGGGACAGGTACTGGCCCAGTTTGCGCGGGCCGAGCCCGGTCAGCTCGCGCAGCTCCTTGCGGTTGCGGGCCTTGCCGCGCAGCACCGCGGCCAGCTCGGTCAGCTCCTTTTCGTCCGGCAGCCCGCCGCTGAAGTAGCGCTGCAGGCCGACGTCCTCGGCGCGCCACAGCAGCAGCACCCGGGCCGGTGAGCCGTCGCGCCCGGCGCGGCCGATCTCCTGGAAGTAGCTGTCCGGCGAGTCGGGCAGCGCCATGTGCACCACCCAGGCGATGTTCGGCTTGTCGATGCCCATGCCGAACGCCGACGTGGCCACCATGATCGGCACCCGGTCGGCGAGGAACGCCTCGTGCAGCTCGTGCCGGGCCGCGGTGGGCATGCCGCCGTGGTAGAACTCGGCCGGGAACCCGGCGCCGGTGAGCCGCTCGGCCAGTTCCTCGGCCGCGCGCCGGGTCGGCACGTAGATGATGCCGGGCCGCTCGTCGTCGCGCAGCAGCGCGATCAGCCGCCGCCACCGGTAGTCGTCGGTGGGGCAGTGGGCCACCTCGAGGAAGAGGTTGGGCCGGTCCAGCCCGGAGACCACCACCTCGGGCTCGCGCAGCCGCAGCCGGGCGATGATGTCGTCGCGTACCGGCGGGGAGGCGGTGGCGGTGAGCGCCACCACCGGCGGGCGGCCCAGGCCGTCGATCAGGTGGCCCAGCGCCAGGTAGTCCGGGCGGAAGTCGTGGCCCCACGCCGAGATGCAGTGCGCCTCGTCGATCGCCACCAGCGCCGGCTTCAGCTCCCGGACCTCGGCGAGCCGGTCCGGGTTGCTCAGCGCCTCCGGCGTGATGAACAGGAACTCCGCCCGCCCGGCCCGGATGTCCTCGATCGCCTCGGCCTGCTGGGCGGCGCTCTCGTCCGAACTGATCCGCACCGCGCGCAGCTCCGGACGCTGCCGTTCGTTGAGCGCGGCGATCTGGTCCTGCTGCAACGCCAGCAGCGGGGAGATCACCACCGTGGGGCCGGGGATCAGGCTGGCCGGGATCTGGTAGATCGCCGACTTGCCGGCGCCGGTGGGCAGCACCACCAGCGCGTCGCGGCGCTTCATCACGGCGCGCATGGCGGCGAGCTGGTTGGGCCGCAGCGCGGTCCAGCCGAACAGGTTCCGTGCCGCCCGGCGCAGGCTGGAGGAGTGAGTGGTCAGTTTCATCAAGCGCCTCAGCTACCCCCGGCGATCCCGCGCGAAACCGCCTGCGCCGCTCACCCGCCCGGTGCGGATCAGCGGCGGAACATGGCGCGGATGGCGATCAGCAGGAACAGGCCGCCGACGATCAGGCCGAGCAGCCGTACGCCGGGGATGTCGGCGGCGCTGGTGGCGTCGGCGAGCGGCAGGGCGGACATGTGGGAACTCTCCCACGGGAGGTCGCGGGACGCCACCGCCTAACAGTAAGGATTGTTGACTATTTAGCTGCGCGGTGTGACCATGTCAGCACCCGCCGGCCCCGGCGGGTCCGTGGGGGAGACGGGGGTACGACAGCACATGAGCGAGCGGACCGAGGGATCGACCGGAGATCTGGCGGCGCTCGCCGCCGCCGTCCTGCAACCGGGTTTCGTCGGCACCACGCCGCCGCCGTGGGTGTGCCGCTGGCTCGGCGAAGGGCTCGGCTCGGTCGTCCTGTTCGCCCGCAACGTCGTCGACCACGAGCAGGTCGCCACGCTCACCGCGAACCTGCGGGCCGAGCGGCCGGACGTCATCGTGGCGATCGACGAGGAGGCCGGCGACGTCACCCGGATCGAGTCCGCCCGGGGCAGCTCCCGGCCCGGCAACTACGCGCTCGGCGCGATCGACGACCCGGCGCTGACCGAGGAGGTCGCCCGCGACCTCGGCGCCGAACTGGCAGCCGTCGGCGTCACTCTGGACTACGCCCCGGACGCCGACGTCAACTCCAACCCGGCCAACCCGGTGATCGGGGTGCGCGCGTTCGGCGCCGACCCGGACCTGGTCGCCCGGCACACCGCCGCCTGGGTACGCGGCCTGCAGTCCGGCGGCGTCGCCGCCTGCGCCAAGCACTTCCCCGGACACGGCGACACCCGGATCGACTCGCACCACGACCTGCCCCGCATCGGCGGCGACCGGGCCCGCCTCGACGCGGTCGAGCTGGCCCCGTTCCGGGCCGCCGTGGCCGCCGGGGCGCAGGCGGTGATGACCGGCCACCTGCTGGTGCCGGCGCTGGACCCGGAACTGCCCGCCACGCTCAGCCCGCGCGTGCTGGGCGGGCTGCTGCGCGAGGAGATGGGCTTCGGCGGCGTGGTGGTCACCGACGCGGTGGAGATGCGGGCGGTGGCCGACCGGTACGGCTTCACCGGCGCGGCGGTGCGCGCGCTCGTGGCCGGCGCGGACGCGATCTGCGTGGGCGGGGAACGGGCCACCGAGGCCGACGCCCGCGAGCTGCGCGACGCGATCGTCGCCGCGGTGATCAGCGGCCAGCTGCCCGAGGAGCGGCTCGCCGAGGCGGCCAAGCGCGTCGGTCAGCTCGCCGCCTGGAGCGTCGCCGCCCGCGCCCGCCGGGTCGCCGGCACGCCACCGGCCGACGGCTCACCGATCGGGCTGGCCGCCGCCCGCCGGGCGGTCCGGGTCAGCGGCGACGCCGCGCTGCTGCCGCTGGCCGGGCCGGCGCACGTGGTGGAGTTCGCGCCGCCGCGCAACATCGCCATCGGCGAGGAGACGCCGTGGGGGATCGCCGCGCCCCTGGCCAGCCTGGCGCCGGGCACCACGACCGCCCGCTACGCCGCCGACGCCGTACCGGCCGACCCGGGCGACCTGCCGGCCGGACGGCCGCTCGTGCTGGTGGTGCGGGACCTGCACCGGCACGACTGGATGCGGGACGCGGTGCGCCGGGCGCTCGCCGCGCGTCCGGACGCGGTGGTGGTCGAACTGGGCGTGCCCGAGCTGGTCACCGGCGCGGTGCACCTGGCCACCCACGGCGCCACCGCCGCTGCGGCCCGCGCCGCCGCCGAGGTGCTCAGCGGCGCCCGCTGACTCCCGGGCCGGCCGGGCGGGGAGGTCCCCCGGCCGGCCCGGGCCTCACGCCGGGTCGGCCACCAGGTCGGCGTACTCGGGGTGACGCTTGACGAACGCGGCCACGAACGGGCAGCTCGGCACGATCCGGCCGCCCCGGGCGCGGACCTCGTCCAGCGCGCCCCGGACCAGCGCCGCGCCGACGCCCTGACCCTGGAACCGGTCGTCGACCTCGGTGTGCGTGAAGACCAGCACCCCGTCGCCGGGGGTGTACGCGGCGAACCCGGCCAGCGCGTCGTCCACCAGGATCTCGAAGCGACGCTTGGCGGGGTTGTCCTCGACCTGAAAGCTCACCGGGCCATTCTCCCTCCGGGGCCGGCCAGCCGGTCCAGTTCGGTCAGCAGCCGGTCCACCTCCTCGACCGTGTTGTAGTGGTAGACGCTGGCCCGGACCGCGCCGCCGTCGGCGCGCAGGCCCATCGTGCGGAAGTACTCGTAGGCGTAGTAGTCGCCGTGCGACAGGCACAGCCCCGCCTCGCCCAGCGCCGCCGCCGTCTGCGCCGGGGCCAGGCCGGCCACCCGGAACGACACCGTCGGGCAGCGCCGGGCCGGTGCGCCGTAGACGGTCACGAACGACCGGCCGGTCAGCCCGGCGAGCAGCCGCTCGAAGACCGCCTCCTCGTGCGCCTGCGCGGCGGCCAGCCCGGCGCGTACCCGCTCCCGCCGGTCGCCGGTCGCGGCCGGATCCAGACCGGCCAGGTGGTCCACCGCGGCGGTCACCCCGGCCAGCAGCGGGAAGCTCGGCGTGCCGTACTCGAACCGGTCCGGGACCGAGTCGGCGGAGGGGAGCAGCTTCGCCGGGCGCAGCGTCTCCCACCGCGCCGGGTCGGCGGCCATCGCCGCGAGGTGCGGCCCGGACCACTTGTACGCGCTGGTCACCAGGAAGTCCGCGCCGAGCGTGGACAGGTCGGTCGGGCCGTGCGGCACCGCGTGCACGCCGTCGACGCAGACCAGCGCGCCCGCCGCGTGCGCGGTCTTGGCGATCGCCGCCACGTCCGGCACGGTGCCGATCGCGTTGCTGCCGGCGGTCACCGCGACCAGCCGGGTCCGTTCGGTGACCAGGTCGGCGTACTGGCCGGCGGGCAGCTCGCCGCTCACCGGGTCGAACTCGGCCCAGCGCACGGTGGCGCCGGCCGCCTCGGCGGCCTGCACCCACGGCCGGACGTTCGCGTCGTGGTCCAGCCGGGACACGATCACCTCGTCGCCCGGCCGCCAGCCGGCGCCGAGCGTGCGGGCCAGGGTGTACGTCAGCGCGGTCGCGCTCGGACCGAGCACCACGCCCGACGGCTGCGCGCCGAGCAGGTCGGCGACCGCCGCCCGCGCCCCGGCGACCAGGTCCAGCGCCCGGCGGCCGGGTACGAAAGCGGCGCTGCGGTTGCCGGTGGCGGCGCGCATGGCGCCGGTCACCGCCTCGATCACGCCGGCCACGGTCTGGGTGCCCCCGGCGCCGTCGAAGTGGGCGAATCCCTCGGCCAGGGCGGGGTAGGCGGCCCGGACCCGGGCGACGTCGAAAGCCATTCCGGCACCCTAGCGCGCACCCCGGACGCCCCGCCCGGCGTGGCCGTCGCGGGCCCCGGGCGCGACGGCGCGCTGGCGCAGTCCGCCTATCCTTGGGCGGGTGACGATCCGACGCGCCACCTCCGCCCCCGCCCGCCGTGCCGCCGGTCTGCTCGCCGGTCTCGCCCTCGGCGCCGCGCTGCTCGCCGGATGCAGCTCCGAAGGTGCCGAGACCGACTGCGGCCTCGACGCCTGCACGATCACCTTCGACCGCGGCGTGGAAGCAAGCGCCCGGATCCTCGGCGTCGAGGCGAAGCTGGTCGGCGCCCAGGGCGACCAGGTCACCGTCGAGGTGGCCGGGGAACAGCTCTCCCTGACCGTGGGTCAGCAGGCCACCGAGGTCGCCGGCTTCCAGGTCAGCCTGGACAGCGTCACCGAGCAGCAGGTGGTGCTGCGGGTCGCCCGCGACCTCGCCGGCTGATCCGTTTCGGCCGCTCCCGGCGGGCGCGGACGTTTGGAAAATCGCCCGCCGGGAGATTGAGGGCTCATGTCTCTCACCCGGAATGCCGGAGCCACCGCCGCCCAGGCTCGAAACAGCCGGTGGCTCGAACTGTTGACCCGTGGCGGCTTCATCGGATACGGAATCGTGCACCTTCTCCTCGCCTGGCTGGCGCTGCAGATCGCCTTCGGCAAGTCCGGCGAGGAGGGGAACCAGAACGGCGCGCTGCGCACCCTCGGTGAACAGCCGCTCGGGAAGTTCCTCCTGATCGCGATGGCGGTCGGCCTGTTCGCCATGGCGATCTGGCAGGCCTTCGAGGCGATCTCCGGCCACGTCTCCCGGACCGGCAAGGAACGCACGTTCGAACGGATCGCCTCGGCGGTCCGGGTCGTCGTGTTCGTCTGGCTGGGCTGGACCGCGATCAAGGTCTTCCAGGACGCCAGCGCCAACGCCTCGGACCAGCAGCAGCAGTTCTCCGAGAAGCTGATGGCCTCCGACGGCGGCCGGTGGCTGGTCGGGCTGGCCGGACTTGCGCTCGCCGCGCTCGGCGTCGGCATGGTGATCTACGGCCTGAAGAAGAAGTTCGAGCGCAACCTCAAGACCGGCGAGATGAGCCCGAAGACCCGCCAGCTCACCCGCCGTCTCGGCATGGCCGGGTACGCCTCCCGGGGCACCGTGTTCGCCATCGCCGGCGTGCTCGTCGTGGTCGCCGCAGTCAACTACGACCCGGAGAAGGCGCGTGGCCTGGACGCCGCGCTGCGGACGCTGCGCGACCAGTCGTACGGGCCGTGGCTGCTGGCGCTCATGGCGCTGGGCATCGCCGCGTTCGGCGTCTACTGCTTCTTCCAGTCCCGGTACCGCAAGGTCTGATCCTGGTCGATACCCGGGCCGCCGGGCACCATTGGGCCTTTGCGCCCGATTCCGCCCGGTCGGAGGGAGAGAGAGTTCGTGCAGAGTTACGTCGTGACCATCGCCGCCGCGCTCGCCGCGGCGGCGATCGCGTTGGTGCTGGCCCAGGTGGTGCACCGGGTCACCCGCCGGCTGGGCCGCCGCTCGCTGCTGATGACCGAGCTGACCGAGCACGCGCACCGCGCGTTCCAGGTGGCCGCCACAGTGGTCGCGGTGCAGATCGCGGTGCGGTTCACCACCCTGTACGCGGTCGGCAGCCCGTGGCGGCAGTTCGTCCTGCACACGCTCGTGCTGGCGATGATCGCCGCCACCGCCTGGCTGGTGGCCTCGCTGCTGGTGGTGGCGGAGGACACCGCGCTGGCCCGGTTCCGGGTGGACGTGCCGAACAACAGGCACGCCCGCCGGGTGCGTACCCAGGTGGTGCTGCTGCGCCGGCTGACCATCGCGGTGATCGTGATCCTCACCGTCGGCGTCATGCTGATGACGTTCCCGGCCGTACGCGGTGTCGGCGCGGGTGTGCTGACCTCCGCCGGTGTGATCGCCGCGGTCGCCGCGCTCGCCGCGCAGAGCCTGCTCGGCAACGTCTTCGCCGGTCTCCAGCTCGCGTTCAGCGACGCGGTGCGGCTCGACGACGTGGTGGTGGTCGAGGGCGAGTGGGGCCGGATCGAGGAGCTGACGCTCAGCTACGTGGTGGTGCAGGTCTGGGACGACCGCCGCCTGATCCTGCCCACCTCGTACTTCACCAGCCGGCCGTTCCAGAACTGGACCCGGACCGAGGCGGCGGTGCTCGGCACCGCCGAGTTCGACCTGGACTGGGCCATCCCGGTGCAGGCGATGCGGGAGGAGCTGCGCCGCCTGTGCGAGGGCACCGAGCTGTGGGACGGGCGGGTCTGCGTGCTCCAGGTGACCGACGCGACCGGCGGCATGGTCAAGGTCCGCGCGCTGGTCAGCGCCGCCGACGCGGGCAGCCTGTGGGACCTGCGCTGCCTGGTCCGCGAGCACCTGGTGACCTGGGTACGCGACCAGCGCCCGACCGCCCTGCCCCGGCTGCGCGCCGAGGTGGGCGACGCCACCGGCCCGCTGCCCTGGCAGGCGGCGCAGCCGCGCCGCCCGGTCCGCCGCCCGGCCGGCACCGAGGCGCCCGACGACGCGCGGGTCTTCGGCGGCAGCGACGACGGCGAGGCGCGCAGCGAGGTGTTCGTGGGCCGCGAGGACCACGCCGAGGCGCGTCGCTGACCCCGTACCCCCGATCGGGGACCCCGGCTGCCCACGGCGCCGGGGGTTCCCGCGTTCGGGCGGCTTTCCGGCCGGACGGGTTTGGCCGGACGGTTGCGGGGGACGTGGTGCGCACGCCCCGGATCCGGCGCTCACGGCGCCGGGTTCCGGCGGCGCGCGGCCGGGCGGACCGGCCGCGCCGCGCAGGATTGACGGGCGGCGACTCCGGGCATACAGCGCGGTGATGACGAAAGGAGGACAGCATGGCTGACGTCGCGAGTCGCAGCACGTCCCGGACCGGGAACGAGCCGTCCACCGCGGAACTGGTCCAGCGCGCCACCGAGCAGGTCACCCGTCTGGTACGGGACGAGCTGGCGCTGGCCCGGGCGGAACTGACCCAGAAGGGCAAGCACGCCGGGATCGGGATCGGTCTGTTCGGCGGCGGCGGGGTGATGGCGCTCTACGGCGCCGGTGCCCTGGTCGCCACCGTGATCCTGCTGCTGGCGCTGGTCATGCCGGCGTGGCTGGCGGCCCTGATCGTGGCGGTGGCGTTGTTCCTGCTCGCCGGGATCCTGGCGCTCGTGGGCAAGAAGCAGGTCAGCCGTGCCGTCCCGCCGGTGCCCGAGGCGGCCGTCCGTAGCGTGCGGGCGGACGTCGACACGGTCACCGCCGCGGTGAAGGACGGGAGACGGGCATGACCGGCAACGGAACCGGGGACGTGGCGGCGCTCCGGGAGGAGATCCGCCGGACCCGGGTGGAACTCGGTGAGACGATGGAGCTGCTCGCGGCCAGGGCCGACCCGAAGGCGCTGGTGCGGCACTCCGCCGAGGCGGCGAAGGCGCGGATGCGCGAGCAGGCGTCGCTGACCGCGGCCCGGGTGCGCGGGCGGGCGGCGGAGCGGGCCCGGCTGGTCCGGGCGCAGGCGTACGAGAAGGGTGAGGCGGTCGGGCGTAACCCGTTGCCGTGGGCGGCCGTCGCGGCCGGGGCCCTGGTGACGGTGGTGGTGCTGGCGATCGTCCGAGGGAGGCGCAGGTGAGCGGGAAGATCGGCAAGGCGGCGTACAAACCGGTGGGGGTGCTGCTCGGCCTGGCCGCCGGTACCGTCGCCGGCGTGATCTTCCGCCAGGTCTGGAAGTTGACAGCGGGCGACGGCGAGGCGCCGAGCGCCACCGACGAGGACCGCCGCTGGGGCGAGGTGCTCGCCGCCGCGGCCCTGCAGGGCGCCATCTTCTCGGTGGTGCGGGCCGCCGTCGACCGAGGTGGAGCGGTTGGCGTGCGCCGGTTGACCGGTCGCTGGCCGGACTGACGAAAGGCCGGAAAGGCCCCTTTCCCGAGCGCGGGAAAGGGGCCTTTCGCATGGCTCCGGCGGGGCCGCGCAGCGGCGTCGGCGCGACCTTCAGGTCACATGTCGGAGAATTTCGTCCGCTAGGCTGTGCGAAGTTTTTGCGTACGTGGTTTGCTGTCTCACGCTGTTGAGAGACGCGTGGGTTGAGAGAAGTCTCCGGTACTGGGGGCCGCCTCAGGCGCCGCTGCTCGAAAACGGCCAATCGGCCGCACGGCGTGCTCGGCCGCCAGTTTTAGAAGGAGATACACATGGCGCAGGGAACCGTGAAGTGGTTCAACGCTGACAAGGGCTTCGGCTTCATCACCGTCGACGGCGGGGGTGCTGACGTGTTCGTCCACTTCTCGGCCATCCAGACCAGCGGCTACCGCACGCTGGAGGAGAACCAGCGGGTGGAGTTCGAGATCGCCCAGGGTCAGAAGGGTCCGCAGGCCGAGCAGGTCCGCCCCATCTGAGCTGACCGCACCGGCCGCGCCGGCCGGTGCCGGAAGCCCCGCATCCCTTACGGGAGGCGGGGCTTCGCCTTGCCCGGCGCCTCAGCGGCGGGCACGCATGCCCCACCACAGCCCGACGAGTCCGATCAGGATCAGCACCGCGCCCACGTACGCCCAGAGCCGCTCGTCGCTCAGCGCGCTGCCCTCGACATACCCGAGCCCGAGCACCGTCCACAGCGCACCCAGCACCACGGCGAGCAGCCCCACTGTGAGCCGGAACCAGCCCCTCATCGTTTCCCCTCCGACGACGACAGTTCCGCTCCAGCATGCCCGGCGGCGCGGGCGGCCGGCGACGCCGCGCCGACCGGCCGGCTCACCACCGGTCGTGCACCTGCGGGCGGATCAGCTCGTCGTAGGCGGCCCGCACCGCAGCCAGCTCCACGTCGGTCAGTGCCGGCTGGCCGGCTGCCTCCGCGTTGCGCCGCGCCTGCTCGGGGGAGCGGGCGCCGGGGATCACCACCGTCACGCCCGGCTGGTCGAGGATCCAGCGCAGCGCGAACTGCGCCATCGTGCGGTCGTCGCCGACCAGCGGGGCGAGCCGGCGCACCGCGGCCAGGCCCAGGTCGTAGTCGACGCCGGAGAACGTCTCGCCGACGTCGAACGACTCACCGTGCCGGTTGAACGTGCGGTGGTCGTCCGCCGGGAACGTGGTGTTCTCGTCGTAGCGGCCGGAGAGCAGGCCGCTGGCCAGCGGCACCCGGGCGATGATCCCGACCCCGGCGGCAGCGGCGGCGGGCAGCACCTGCTCCAGCGGCTTGTGCCGGACCGCGTTGAGGATGATCTGCACGCTCGCCACCCCGGGCCGGGCGATGGCGGTGAGCGCCTGGTCGCAGGTCTCCACGCTGACGCCGTACCCGGCCACGCGCCCCTCGGCGACGAGCGTGTCGAGGGCGTCGAAGACCCGGTCGTCGGCGAAGACGGCGGTGGGCGGGCAGTGCAGCTGCACCAGGTCGAGCGTGTCGACGCCGAGGTTGGCGCGGGACCTGTCGGTCCAGGCCCGGAAGTTGTCGAGTGTGTACGCCTCCGGCGTCTGCTCCACCCGGCGACCCATCTTGGTGGCCACGGTGAGCCCGTGTCCGGGGCGGGAGCGCAGGAACCGGCCGATCAGCGCCTCGCTGCGGCCGTCGCCGTACACGTCGGCGGTGTCCAGGAAGGTGACGCCCGCGTCGACGGCCGCGGCGAGCACGGCGAGCGCCGCGTCCTCGCTGACCTCGCCCCAGTCCGCGCCGAGCTGCCACGCGCCGAGTCCGATGATGCCGACGTGCCGGCCGAGCCGGTCGAAGCTGCGCTGTTCCACCCGGCCGAGCCTAGTGAGCCGCTTGCCGTGGCGCGCGGCGGGCCGTACGGTCTAACAAGACGTACGTACGGTTTGGAGGCTGTCATGTGGGATCCGCGCACCTACCTGCGCTACGGCGACGAGCGCTCCCGGCCGTTCCACGACCTGCTGGCCCGCGTCGGCGCCGAGTACCCGCGTGCCGTGGTCGACCTCGGCTGCGGCCCCGGCACGCTCACCGCCACGCTCGCCGGCCGCTGGCCCGGCAGCCGCGTCACCGGCCTCGACTCCTCCCCGGAGATGATCGCCCGGGCGAGCGCCGAGGGCGGTCCGGTCACGTACGCGGTCGGCGACGTCCGCGACTGGCGGCCCGAGCCCGACGTCGACGTGCTGGTCGGCAACGCCGTGCTCCAGTGGGTGCCGGAACACCGCGACCTGCTCCGCCGCTGGGCGGGCGCACTGCCGGCGGGCGCCTGGATGGCGTTCCAGGTGCCGGGCAACTTCGACGCGCCGTCGCACCGGCTGCTGCGCTCCGTCGCCGCGCGGGAACCGTGGCGCGACGCGCTCGCCGGCAAGCTGCGCGAGGCGCCGGTCGACGAACCCGTCGGCTACGCCACGCTACTGACCGGCGCGGGCTGCGCGGTCGACGCCTGGGAGACTACGTACGTGCATCTGCTGCCCGCCACCGGCGCCGACCACCCGGTGCTGGCCTGGATGGAGGGCACGGCGCTGCGCCCGGTCCGCGCCGCGCTGGACGCCGCCGGCTGGGCCGCCTTCCGCGCCGAGCTGGGGGTACGGCTCGCGCAGGCGTACCCGGTGCGGCAGGGTCAGGTGTACTTCCCGTTCCGCCGGATCTTCATGGTGGCCCGCACCGGCGCCCGCGCAGAGGAGAACTCGTGACCGACCTGCCCACCTTCATCGCCGGACTACCAAAGGTGGAGCTGCACGTGCACCACGTCGGCTCCGCCTCGCCCCGGATCGTCGCCGAGCTGGCCGCCCGGCACGAGGGGCGCAGCCCGGTGCCGGCCGACCCGGAGGCGCTCGCCGACTACTTCGCGTTCCGCGACTTCGCCCACTTCATCGAGGTCTACCTCAGCGTGGTGGACCTCATCCGCGACGCCGACGACGTCTGGCTGCTCACCCACGAGGTCGCCCGGGAACTGGCCCGCCAGCAGGTCCGGTACGCCGAGCTGACCGTCACGCCGTACTCGCACGTGAACCGGGGCATCCCGGCGCCGGCGTTCTGCGAGGCCATCGAGGACGCCCGCAAACGCGCCGAGGCCGACTTCGGCATCGCGCTGCGCTGGTGCTTCGACATCCCCGGCGAGGCCGGCCTGCCCGCCGCCGAGCAGACGCTGCGGATCGCGCTCGACGAACGACCCGACGGGCTGATCAGCTTCGGCCTCGGCGGCCCCGAGATCGGCGTGCCCCGGCCGCAGTTCAAGCCGTACTTCGACCAGGCACGGGCGGCCGGGCTGCGCTCGGTGCCGCACGCCGGCGAGACCACCGGCCCGGAGACGATCTGGGACGCGCTGCGCGAACTGGGCGCCGAGCGGATCGGCCACGGCATCTCCGCCGTGCAGGACCCGGCGCTGCTGACCTACCTGGCCGAGCGGCGGATCCCGCTGGAGATCTCCCCGACCTCCAACGTGCGCACCCGGGCCGTGCCGAGCATCGACGCGCACCCGCTGCCCCGGATCGTCGAGGCCGGCGTGCCGGTCAGCATCAACTCCGACGACCCGCCGATGTTCGGCACCACGCTCAACGACGAGTACGCGGTGGCCGCCCGGCTGCTGCGACTCGGCCCGGACGGCGTCGCCGCGCTGGCCCGCGACGCGGTCGCCGCTGCGTTCCTGCCCCCGGCCGAGCAGGCCCGGATCAGCGCCGAGATCGACGCGTACCGGGTGAGCGCGGCACGCTGAGCGGCCGTACCGGCGTCGGCCGCCGGGAACCCCGGGGCGGCCGGCGCCGCGCGGTCAGCATCACCCCGGCCAGGGCCAGCGCGGACAGCGCGGCGGCCGGACCTGACGCGACAGCCGCCGGCCGGACCGGGCCGTGGGCGAGCACCGGGTCCTGCCAGAAGGCGAGCGTGAGGGCGATGCCCAGGCCGATCACGGCGGCCCAGCGGAGCAGACGGCCGACGGTCGGCGTCATGACGGTCACCTCGCCCGGAACGACGGGAGAGCGCGCGACGGGAGCGAGGTGTGGGGGGACCGAACTCCCGCCGCGCGCACCGATCCGTCGGCCGAAAGGTGTTACGGGGCGTCCCGGCCGACGGAACTGATGGGTTCTGTCGGTAATCCTGGCAGTTCACGGCGGTTTCCCGGCCGTCGTTAAACCACCTTTAAGGAGAACTTGCGCCGGCCCACAGTCAAGGCGTCAGCGCGGACGCGGCCAGCGCCGCCCGGCACGCGGCTCGCGGGCGTCCCGGGCCATCCGTCCGACCAGCCCGAACCGGTTCACCGGCCGGGGCGCCGCGTCCGGGTCGGCCAGCAACATGACCACGCTGGCCCCGCCCAGCCGGGCCCGGTCGATGCTCACCGAACCGTTGGCCTGCAACGCGACCCGCTTGGCGATGTCCAGCCCGAGCCCGGTGGAGCCCTGGTCGCTCTCGCCCCGGCGCAGCGCCCGGTCCGGGTTCGGGATGCCCGGCCCGGCGTCGTCGATCCGGATCGCCACCCAGCCGTCCCGGCGGCTCACCGCCACCTCGAACGCGGTGCCCTGCGGCGTGTACCGGAACACGTTGCCGATCACCGCGTCCAGCGCGGCGGCCAGCTCGGCGCGCGGCACCGGCGCCGGGATGCGCAACTGCGCACCGACCACCCGGTGCGGGCGGTTCTGGTCCCCGGCCAGCGCCGACCAGAACACCATCCGGTCCCGCACCACCTCGCTGACGTCGCACGACGCCGGCGCCGACTCCTGGCTCACCGCCTTGCGGGTCGTCTTGATCAGCTGGTCGACCTCGCCCTCCAGCGTGACGATCGCCTGCCGGATACGCCGGATGCCACGCCGCCGGTCCAGCTCCGCCTCACTGAACGTGCCGATGCTCGTGTCGTCGGACTCCAGCGCCTCGGCGTCCAGCCGCAGCGCGGTCAACGGCGTCCGCAGCCGGTGCGACAGGTCGGCGACCAGCTCGTGCTCGTCGGCACGCAACGCGGCCAGCCGTTCCGTCATCCGGTTGAACGCGTGCCCGGCCTCGGCCAGCTCGCGCGGTCCGGTCGGCTCGACCCGTACCCCCAGCTCGCCGTCACCCACCGCGAGCGCCGCCTTGACCAGGTCGCCGGTGGCGTCCACGGCCCGGGCCGCCACCCGGTCGACCACCACCACCGCCGCGCCGACCAGCGCCAGCGCAATCCCGAGCAGCAGCAGCCAGCGGCCCCCGCCCTCGTCGAGCGCCTCGTCGGGGACGAAGACCTCCACCACGGCGACCCGCTCGCCGAGCACCACCGGGTCCAGCCGCAGCACCCCGCCGTCCACCTCGGTCACCACCGAACGCCGCTGCGCGGCGGCGTCGGCGAGCGCTGCCGCGTCGGCCCGGCCGGCGGACTCGTCCGCCCCGATTCCGTGCACCACCGGGCGCAGCGCCGGGTCGTCGCCCGCCGCGGCGGCCACCGCCCGCTCGACAGCAGCGGTGTCGGTGCTCACCGCCAGGGCCCCGGTCACCAGCGCGGCGCGGCGCGCGGCGTCGGCCAGTTCCGCCTCCCGGGCCCGGTCGGCGAGGGTGAGCCCGAGCGGGACGAGGAAGGCGAGCGCGATCAGGCCGCACATGCCGGCGGTGAGCCCGGCCAGCGTCAGCCTCAGTCCGGCGCCACCAGCCGGAAGCCGACCCCCCGCACGGTGCGCAGGTAGCGCGGCTTCGCCGCGGACTCGCCCATTTTGCGGCGGAGCCAGTACAGGTGCACGTCGATGGTCTGGTCCTCGCCGACCGATGGCTGCCGCCATACCTCCTCCAAGAGTTCCCGCCGGGACACTACCCGGCCGGGACGCGCGGCGAGATACGCCAGCAGGTCGAATTCCTTGCGGGTCAGCGCCAGCGGCTCCCCGTCCAGCACCGCGCTGCGCTCACCCACGTCGACCCGCAGGCCGCCGACCGTGTGCACGGCCGGCGCGACGGTACGGCTGGCCCGCCCGGCCCGCCGCAGCACAGTGGTGATCCGGGCGTCCAGGTGCGCGCCGGTGAACGGCTTGACCATGTAGTCGTCCGCCCCGGCGCGCAGCAGACGCACCACCGACTGCTCGTCGTCGCGGGCGGTGGCGATGATGATCGGCACGTCGGTGATGCCACGCAGCATGCGCAGCGCGTCCGAGCCGTCCAGGTCGGGCAGACCGAGATCGAGCACCACCAAATCCGGTGTCTCGGCGGCGACCCGGCGCAGCGCGTCGAGCGCGGTGCCGACGGCGTGCACCGCGTGCCCCCGGTCGGTGAGCGACCGCAGCATGGCGCCGCGCACGACGTGGTCGTCTTCGACCAGCAGGACGGTTGCCACGTCAGCACCGTACTCGTCGTGGCAAGCCGGTCGCGTTGCGGCGGTCCGGCGAAGCGGGCAAGCTGGGACGGCGATGACGTTCACGCTCTTCCCCGACACCCGCCTCACGCTCGCCCGCGACGCGCTGGCCGGCCTGTCGGTGGGCGACGCCCTCGGCTCCCAGTTCTTCGTTCCCGGCCGGCGCCCGGACGACCTCGCCGCCGGCCGGCTGCCCGCGCCGCCGTGGGAGTGGACCGACGACACCGAGATGGCCTGCTCGGTGGTGGCCGAACTGGCTGCCGGGGCACGGATCGACAGGGACCGGCTGGCGTTGGCGTTCGCGCAGCGCTGCGAGCCCTACCGGGGGTACGGGCCGGGCGCGGTGAGGGTGCTGCGGCTGATCCGTACCGGCACGCCGTGGCCGGTGGCCGCCGCGTCCGCGTTCGACGGGCAGGGCTCCTGCGGCAACGGCGCGGCCATGCGGGTCGCGCCGCTCGGCGCCTGGCACGCCGACTCCACCCGGCGCGCCGCCGAGCAGGCCCGGGCGTCGGCCGAGGTGACCCACGCCCACCCGGAGGGCGTCGCCGGCGCGGTGGCGGTCGCGGTGGCCGCCTCGCTCGCCGCCCGCGCCCGCCTCGACGGCGGCCGGCCCGAGCCGGCCCGGCTGCTCAGCGCCGTCGCCGGGGCGCTCGACCCGGCCGGGGAGGTGCACCAGGGGGTACGCCGGGCCGCCACGCTGCTCGGTCGTCCCGCCGCCGAGGCGGCCGACGCGCTCGGCAACGGATCCCGGGTCACCGCGCAGGACACCGTGCCGTTCACGCTCTGGGTCGCCGCCACGCTGCTGCACGACTATCCCGCCGCGATCCGCGTCTGCGTGGAGGCGGGCGGCGACGTGGACACCACAGCCGCGATCGTGGGCGGGATCGTTGCCGCGTACACCGGGGTCGGCGGGCCTGGCGGCGTGCCGCAGGACTGGCTGACTGCGCGCGAGCCCCTTCCCGGCTGGGTCACCACCCCCGCCTGACCCGTCTCACCCGCACCCGCGCTCGCGGTCCGCCGCCGTAGGAGTCCGAGATCTTGGTACGGGACGGCCCTCCTGGGGGCCGTTCCGTACCAAGATCTACTGTGGTCTCGCATCGGTGCTCCCGCTTGCTGGGCGGGCGGCGGTCAGGGGCGCGAGGAGGCGGTGCCGGCGGTGACGGCTTCGGAGGTCGCGCTCTCGAGGGCCGCGTTGCCGACGCGGGGCACGCTGTCTTGGGTCGCGGTGGCGTCGGGAGGTGTGCGGCTGTCGGGGGCCGCGGTGGTGTCGTCGAGCGGCAGGGTCATGGCGTCGCGCCGGCGGCGGCTGAGCAGCCAGCCGATCGCCGCGCCGCCGGCCAGTCCGGCGAGCAGGCCGCCGCCGAGCAGCAGGTCCGCGCTCGGCCCGTCGCCGGCCGTGCCGGCCGTCAGCGCGCCGTTCGGGGCACCGTTCTGAGCACCGCCCTGGGCTCCGCCCGCCGCGCCGTGACCGCCGTGCGCGCCGCCGTTCGCGCCGGGGTCGCCGTTGTGCGTCATGGTGCCCGGCAGCGGCGGCAGCAGGTCGACGGTCGGCGCCGGGTGCCTGCCGCCCGCCGGGTCGGCCCACTGCACGACGGTGCCGTCGGCGTACGTCTGGGTCACTGTGAACGTGAGCCGGTCGGTGGCGGGCATCGGACCCATGCCGAGCGGCAGCCGGGCCGCTCCGGCGCCGGTGCCGGGCACCCGCAGCCAGGTCACCGAATGGGTCACCTGGTTCAGTTCGGCCGCGTGCATGCCGGGGACCGGCTGGTCCAGGGTGCGGGTGGTGATGGTCGGCGCCCAGTCCGGCACCGACAGCGGGTACACCTCGCCGATCGGGGCGTCCGGGGGCATGGTCAGTTCGATCTTCGTGGTGCGGGTGCCGGGGCGGTCCGCCGGCACCACCACAGACAGCTGGATCGCGTCGCCCTGGCGTACCTCGGCGGGTGAGGTCGTGACCGTGACCCCGGCCGCGCTCGCCGCGCCCGGCCAGCTCACCGCTCCGGCGAGCGCGGCGGCCAGCAGCGCCGCCGCCCACCGGCCCTGACGAATCATCCTCATCGTGGCCCCCATCCATCTCGACCGGGGCCGGTCCGCCTCCGGCCCCACCTGGTAGTTCGGGCGGCGGAGCGAAAAGGTTCAACGCGGGCCGAACTCGTTGCCGGCGGGCAGCGGCGTCGGCGACGGCACGCCTCGGGGCGACCGATAGCATCGCAGGGGCCGGTCACCGGCCGATCCGTACCGTCGACGACTAGGAGTCACCGTGTCCGCACCCCGTACCCCCGTCGTGGCCGACCCCGTCGTCGTCGCCGCCGGGACCACGGCGGCCGACGCGGTGGCCGCGGCCGGCCTGCCGATGAGCGGGCCGAAGGCGATCGTGGTGGTCCGCGATCCGCAGGGCCAGCTGCGCGACCTGGACTGGCGTCCGGCCGAGGAGGTCGCGGTCGAGCCGGTCGCGCTGGACAGCCCGGACGGGCTGAACGTGCTGCGCCACTCCACCGCGCACGTGCTGGCCCAGGCGGTGCAGGACGTCTTCCCGGAGGCGAAGCTCGGCATCGGCCCGCCGATCGAGAACGGCTTCTACTACGACTTCGGCGTCGACAAGCCGTTCCAGCCGGACGACCTGGCCAAGCTCGAGAAGCGCATGCAGGAGATCGTCAAGTCCGGCCAGCGGTTCCGCCGCCGCCGGTTCGCCGACCTGGACGAGGCGCGGTCCGAGCTGGCCGCCGAGCCGTTCAAGCTGGAGCTGATCGAGGTCAAGGGGGAGGGGCTGGACTCCTCCGAGGTGATGGAGGTGGGCGGCGGCGAGCTGACCATCTACGACAACCTCGCCGCGAACGAGGACAAGGTCTGCTGGTCGGACCTGTGCCGCGGCCCGCACCTGCCGAACACCCGGCTGATCGGCGCGTTCAAGCTGATGCGCTCGGCCGCCGCGTACTGGCGCGGGTCGGAGAAAAACCCGCAGCTGCAGCGCGTGTACGGCACCGCGTGGCCGACCCGCGACGAGCTCAAGGCGTACCTGAAGCTCCTGGAGGAGGCCGCCCGCCGCGACCACCGCAAGCTCGGGGCGGACCTCGACCTGTTCAGCTTCCCCGACGAGATCGGCTCCGGCCTGCCGGTCTTCCACCCCAAGGGTGGCGTGCTCAAGCGGGTGATGGAGGACTACGTCCGGGCGCGGCACGTCGAGGAGGGCTTCGACTACGTCGGGACGCCGCACATCTCCAAGGAAGGTCTCTTCCACACGTCGGGACACCTGCCCTACTACAAGGACACGATGTTCCCGCCGATGGAGATGGAGGGCAGCGACTACTACCTCAAGGCCATGAACTGCCCGATGCACAACCTGATCTACCGGTCGCGCGGGCGGTCCTACCGGCAGCTGCCGCTGCGGCTGTTCGAGTTCGGCACGGTCTACCGGTACGAGAAGTCGGGCGTCATCCACGGCCTGACCCGGGTGCGCGGATTCACCCAGGACGACTCGCACTCCTACTGCACGAAGGAGCAGGCGCCGGCCGAGATCAAGCACCTGCTCGGCTTCGTGCTCAGCCTGCTGCGCGACTTCGGCATCGACGACTTCTACCTGGAGCTGTCCACCCGCGACGACTCGAAGCCGGACAAGTTCGTCGGGTCCGACGAGGACTGGGCGACCGCCACCGCCGTGCTGGAGCAGTGCGCGCTGGAGACCGGGCTGGAGCTGGTGCCGGACCCGGGCGGCGCGGCGTTCTACGGCCCGAAGATCTCCGTGCAGGCCAAGGACGCCATCGGCCGGACCTGGCAGATGTCGACGATTCAGTACGACTTCAACCAGCCGAAGGGCTTCGGGCTGGAGTACCAGGCGGCCGACGGCACCCGGCAGCAGCCGGTGATGATCCACTGCGCCAAGTTCGGGTCGATCGAGCGGTTCATCGGCGTGCTCACCGAGCACTACGCGGGCGCGTTCCCGGCCTGGCTGGCGCCGGTGCAGGTGGTCGGCATCCCGATCCGCGAGGAGCACGGCGACTACCTGGTCGACTTCGCCGCGACGCTGCGCCGGCACGGCGTCCGGGCCGAGGTGGACCTGGGCGACGACCGGATGCAGAAGAAGATCCGCAACGCGCAGCAGCAGAAGATCCCGTTCATGGTGATCGCCGGGGACGACGACGTGGCCGCCGGCACCGTCTCGTTCCGCTACCGGGACGGCTCGCAGCGCAACGGCGTGCCGATCGACGAGGCGGTCGCGCACGTGCGCGAGGTGGTGGAGTCGCGCACCAACGCCGGTCCTGCCGCCGAGCGGGCCGGATCGTAGGATCGCCGGTGTGACAGGGGCGGAGCGGGACACCGGGTACGGCGGCGACAACGGTCTGGCGGACGGGCTGGACCGGCTCTGGACGCCGCACCGGATGACCTACATCTCCGGCGAGGACCGGCCCGAGGGCGGGTACGAGAAGCCGGCCGGCTGCCCGTTCTGCCTCGCGCCCGGGCTGCCGGCCGAGGAGTCCCTGGTGGTGGCCCGGGGCGAGCACGTCTTCGCGGTGCTCAACCTCTACCCGTACAACCCCGGGCACCTGCTGGTCTGCCCCTACCGGCACGTGGCCGACTACACCGAGCTGGACGAGCCGGAGACGGTCGAGCTGGCCGCGTTCACCAAGGCCGCCATGCGGGTGGTCCGGCACGTCTCCAGCGCGCACGGCTTCAACCTGGGCATGAACCAGGGTGGCGTGGCGGGCGCGGGCATCGCCGCGCACCTGCACCAGCACGTGGTGCCGCGCTGGGGCGGCGACGCCAACTTCATGCCGGTGATCGGCCGGACGAAGGTGCTGCCGCAACTGCTCGCCGACACCCGGGAGCTGCTCGCCAAGGCGTGGGCGGCGGCCTGACGCCGGCCCGTTCCGACAGTACGATCTTGCGCATGGCTCTCCTGCACCGCGCGGAACTGCGCCCCTCGAAACTGGAGCTGCTCGTACCCTGGCTGCCCGGCCGGTCCTGGTTCGCCGGGGAGGCGGGCGCGGAGGTCACCCGGGTCGCGGCGTACCGGTTCGACGATCCGGCCGGTGAGGTGGGCGTCGAGACGCTGCTCGTGCGCGCCGGTGACGGCCCGGTGCTCCAGGTGCCGCTGACCTACCGGGGCGCGCCGCTGGCCGGGGCGGACGACTTCCTCGTGGGTCTCGTCGAGCACTCGGTGCTCGGCCGCCGCTGGGTGTACGACGCCTGCGGCGACCCGGCGTACCCGCCGCTGCTTGCTGCCGCAGCGCTTGCCGACGCCGGGCAGGCCGAGGAGTACTTCGAGGTCGATGGCAAGCGTGAGATGCGGCCGGCGAGCATGACGCTGACCGGGAGCCGGACCGGCCGCCCGGTGCCGACCGGTCCGGCTTCGGCTGGTTCGGTGTCGGCTGGTTCGGTTTCGACGGGCTCGGGTGACGGCGGCGTGACGGTGGTCCGGGTGGGGGACGTCGAGCTTGCGGTGGTCCGGCGGCCCGTACCGGCCGAGGTGCCGGGCTCCGGTGGGCTCACCGGCTCCTGGCCGGGCCAGGACGAGCCGGTGCTGCTGGTCTACGCGCGCTGACGGCTCGCCGGGCGGCGGCGTTCCTCCGCAGAGCCGGATCGGGAGGGATGACCTCGGACCGATATACCTCAGAGGCATATTTTATGACTCTGAGGTATATCGCTTCACCGCGAAACGTCCACCGCCTGGCGTCACGCGGCGTGACCGCGCCCGGACTCTTCGGCTACGAACCGGCCCGCGATCGCCGGGAAGATGACAGGATGCGGCGGTGGCAGTCGACAAGCGACAGTTGGGGCGCAGCGGCATCGAGGTGAGCGCCCTCGGTATGGGGTGCTGGGCCATCGGCGGCCCCTGGGCCGAGGGCGCCCGCCCGCTGGGCTGGGGCCAGGTCGACGACGACGAGTCGGTACGCGCGATCCGCCGCGCGCTCGACCTCGGTGTCACGCTGTTCGACACCGCCGACACGTACGGCGCCGGGCACGGCGAGCGGGTGCTCGGCCGGGCGCTCGCCGGGCGGCGCGGCGAGGCCGTGATCGCCACGAAGTTCGGCTACACGTTCGACGAGAGCGCCCGGCAGGCCACCGGGGAGAACGCCTCGCCGCACTACCTGCGCCGGGCGGTGACCGACTCGCTGCGCCGGCTGGGCACCGACCACATCGACCTCTACCAGCTGCACCTCGGTGACCTGCCGCTGCCCCGGGCCGAGGCGCTCATCGGCACGCTCGACGACCTGATGGACGACGGCCTGATCCGGGCGTACGGCTGGAGTACCGACCGGGCCGACCGGGCCGCCGCGTTCGCCCAGGTCGCCCGGGGCGCCGCCGCCGTGCAGCACGCGCTGTCGGTGCTCCGCGACGCCCCGGCCATGCTCGACGCCTGCGACAAGCACGACCTGGCCAGCCTGGCCCGGGGACCGCTCGGGATGGGGCTGCTCACCGGCAAGTACACGCCGGAGTCGACGCTGCCCCGCGACGACGTACGCGGACTCGGGCCGACCTGGCTGGAGTGGTTCCGCAGCGGCCGGCCCGCGCCGGAGTGGCTGCGCCGGGTCGCCGCCGTCCGCGACGCGTTGACCGCCGACGGCCGTACCCTCGCCCAGGGGGCGATCGGGTGGATCTGGGCGCGCAGCGGCCGCGCGGTGCCGATCCCCGGCGCCCGTACCGTCGCCCAGGTCGAGGAGAACGCGGCAGCGCTGAGCTGGGGTCCGCTCGCCCCGGACCACTTCGCCGAGGTGGAGCGGCAGCTGGCGGCGGTACGCTCGGCAGCCCTCCGGGACGCCGACCGCCCCCACTGGCCGATGCCCCCGGTCCCCGCCGTCCGCCCCTGACCCCGCCGCGGTCCGCCCCCGTCGGCGTCGATCTTGCGGTTCCGGCCCTCAAGTTGCCCGAAATGTTCGCTTTGCGGGGGCTGAA
>NZ_JAGPXP010000046.1:0-34009 GCF_018070485.1 Micromonospora sp. C41
CGTCGGAGCCAACCCCCTTGGCTCCGTCGCCCGCCGCCCAGGAGGGAGGCAGGTCTTGGGGACTATGACGTCTCGGCGAGCGTCACGGTTGCGGTCTCAGCGGATCCGTTTCGCTTGTACTCGACCTCGACCCGGTCGCCGACCTTGCCGGCCTGCACCGCGCCGACCAGATCGTTCGAGTCGTTGATCACCTTGTCGCCGAACTTGGTGATCACGTCGCCGCGCTGGAGCCCGGCCTTCTCGGCGGGGCTGCCCGGAGTGACGGCGGCGACGAGCGCGCCGCCGTCCTCGGCGCCGTTCACGCTCACCCCGAGCGAGGGGTGGCTGATCTTCTCGCCGCGCTGGAGCTTCTCGGCCACGTCCTTGGCCTTGTTGCTCGGGATGGCGAAGCCCACGCCGATGTTGCCGGTGCTGCCCTGCCCGGCGGTGGCGATGGCGGTGTTGATGCCGATCACCTCGCCCCGGGTGTTGACGAGCGCGCCGCCGGAGTTGCCCGGGTTGATCGGGGCGTCGGTCTGCAGCAGGCCGGAGATCGAGCTGGCGCCCTGCTGCGGGTTCTGCTGGCCGCTGCCCGCCTGGATGGTGCGGTCGCGGGCGCTGAGGATGCCGGCGGTGACCGAGCCCTGCAGGCCGAGCGGGCTGCCCAGGGCGAGCACCTGGTCACCGACCTGCATGGCGTCGCTGTCGCCGAACTTCGCCGCCTTCAGGTCGCTGACCCCGCTGGCCTGGACCACCGCGAGGTCGGTCTTCGGGTCGGTCCCGACGATCTTGGCGGTCGCGCTCTTGCCGTTGGCGAAGACCACCCGGACGGTGTCGCCACCGGCGCCGGCCACCACGTGGTTGTTCGTCAGCACGAACCCGTCGGCGCTGAGGATCACCCCGGATCCCTCACCGCTGCCCGTCATGATCGTGACGATGCTGTCCTGGACGGACGCCGCGATCTTGGGCAGGTCGGCGCTGTTGATGATCGGGGCGGCGGAGTAGGTGCGGGTCGGGCCGTCCCCGTCGAGCGCGAGCGCCAGCGCGCCGCCGGCCACGCCCGAGCCGAACATCAGCGCCAGCGCCAGCGCGCCCACGCCGACGATCTTCCCGGCCCGGCTGGGCCGCGCCGGCTGCGGCGTGCCCCACGGCGGGGTCGGCTGTCCGGCCTGGTACGGCTGGTAGCCGTGCTGCCCGTGCTGCCCGTGCTGTCCCTGGTACGGCTGCGCCTGGTACGACGGGACCGGCCCGCCGCTGTGCGGCGCCGACTGGTAGCCCGAGCCGCTCTGCTGCTGGGCCCAGCCGTGCTGCTGGTGCTGCTGCCCGTACCAGGGGTGCTGCTGCTGCGCCGCGGCCTGGTACGGCGTCCCGCCCTGCGGCGGGTACGGGCCGGCCGGCGGAGCGGCCGGGTTCGTGGTTCCGGCCTGCGCCGTGGTTCCGGCCTGCGCCGTGGTTCCGGCCTGCGCCGTGGTTCCGGCCTGCGCCGTGGTTCCGGCGGCCGGGGAGTCGGCCGGAACCGGCGCGGCGGCCGGTGTGTTCGAGGTGTTCGAGGAGTCCGACGTCCCGCTCTCGACGCGGGGCAGCTCGGCGGTGTGGTGCGACGGCTCGGCGTCGGCGGGGGCCGGCGACCGCTGCGGATCGGTCTCGTGGTCGGTCATGCCCCCAGCTTTCCCTGTGGCACTGTCATCAGCCTGGAATCCGCCTGGAAGTTTTCTGAACGTCACTCGCCCGGCTCGGGCGCCTCGGGCAGCAGCGGCAGCTTCACCCGGAACGTCGCCCCGCCGCCGGGGGTCTTGTCCACCTCGACGGTGCCGTGGTGCGCGGCCACGAGCGCGGCCACGATGGCCAGGCCGAGGCCGGTGCTGATCGGCCCGCCGGCCCGCCGGGTACGGGCGGCGTCCACCCGGTAGAACCGTTCGAAGACCCGCTCGGCCTGCTCCGGCGTGAGGCCGGGACCGGTGTCCGCCACCTCCACCACGGCGAGGTTGCCCGCCTCCGCCCGCAGCCGCAGCGTCACCGAGGCGTCCGGTGGGGTGTGGGTGAGCGCGTTCGTCATCAGGTTGCCGATCACCTGGCGCAGCCGGGCGTCGTCGCCGAGCACCACCAGCGGGCCCGCGCCCGGATCCCGCTCCAGCTCGATCCGCCGGTCCGGGGCGACCACCCGGGCCGCCTCCACCGCGTCCGAGGCCAGCACCGGCAGCTCGACCGGGGCCAGCGCGATCGGCCGTTCCCGGTCCATCCGCGCCAGCAGCAGCAGGTCCTCCACCAGCAGCCCCATCCGGGCCGCCTCGTCCTCGATGCGGCGCAGCAGGTCGGCGGTCTGCTCCGGCGCGCGCGCCGCGCCCTGCCGGTACAGCTCGGCGAAGCCCCGGATCGTGGTCAACGGCGTCCGCAGCTCGTGCGAGGCGTCGGCGATGAACTGCCGCATCCGCTCCTCGGACCGGCGGGCCCGCGCCTCCGACGCCTGCGCGTACGCGGCCGCGTCCCGCGCGCCCATCTCGGCGCTGCGCGCCGCCGCCTCGGAGGCCGCCCGCGCGGTGAACGCGGCCTCGATCTGCGCCAGCATCGCGTTCAGCGCCCGGGACAGGCGACCCAGCTCCGAGGTCGGGCACGGCCGTCCCATCTCCGGGTCGGGCACGCGCCGGGTCAGGTCGCCGCCGGCGATGGCCGCCGCCGTACGCTCTATCTCCACCAGCGGCTTCAGGCTGGTACGGACGATTCCGGCGCCGACGGACGCCAGTGAGATCAGCACCGCGCCCCCGACCAGAAGGTCGATCCACACGAGCTGCCGGACGGCCATGTCGACGTCGGTCAGATGTTCCCCGATCAACGCCATCTGCCCGTTCGGCAACTGGGTGTAGAGCACCCGCCAGCGGACCGAGCTGTCGCGCGCCCGGACGGTGAACGGATCTCCCTCCAGTTTCCGGAACCCGCTCACCTCCGTGGGCCAGCTCGGCAGGTCCCGCTCCTGGAACCGATCCGTGTCGTAGGCGATTCCGCCGTCGACCTCTCCGCTGCCCCGGCTGGTCAGCACCACGAGGTAGTCGCTGGGCAACGTGATACCGGTCGGCGGGATCGACTCGAACCGGTTCACCGAGTCGCTCAGCTCGGTATCGATCTGCCCGACGAGATAGCTGCGCAGGAAATAGGCGGTAGACACGCTGATCACCACCAGGGCCGCAGCCACGAGCGCGAGGACGGAGGCGACGAGCTTCAGCCGGAGCGGGACGCTGCGCAGCCTGCCCTTCGCGTCGTGGACGACGTTCACGCCGCCGGCTTGCGTAGCACGTAACCCACTCCCCGGAGCGTGTGGATCAGCCGCGGCTGGGTGTTGTCGACCTTGCGGCGCAGATACGAGATGTACGACTCGACGATGTTGTCGTCACCGCGGAAGTCGTAGTTCCAGACGTGGTCGAGGATCTGCGCCTTGCTGAGCACCCGGTTGGCGTTGAGCATCAGGTAGCGCAGCAGCTTGAACTCGGTCGGCGAGAGCTGCACCCGCTGACCGGCGCGGTGCACCTCGTGCGTCTCCTCGTCCAGCTCCAGGTCGGCGAAGGTGAGCCGGGACGGGGTCTGGTCGCCGGTCGCGGTGCGCCGCAGCACGGCCCGGATCCGGGCGGTCAACTCCTCCAGGCTGAACGGCTTGGTGACGTAGTCGTCGCCGCCCAGGGTGAGCCCGCGGATCTTGTCGTCGGTGGCGTCGCGCGCGGTCAGGAAGACCACCGGGGTACGGGTGCCGCCCTCGCGGAGCATCCGGATGACCTCGAAGCCGTCCAGGTCGGGCAGCATCACGTCCAGCACCACCAGGTCGGGCCGGTGGTCCTTGGCCGCGTTCAGCGCGGCGCTGCCGCTGGTCGCGGTGGCCACGTCGAAGCCCGCGAAACGCAGGCTCGCGGAGAGCAGTTCGAGGATGTTGGGATCGTCCTCGACCACGAGCAGTCGAGCCTCCGTCTGGGTAGCCGCCATGGGCCCCATCATCCGCGCTCCGGCTGCGGCCACGCTGGGTGGACCCTGGAAACAACCTGTGAGATCAGCGGAACAGTCGCCGCAGCCCTTCGGCCGCTCCGTCGAGCATCCGGATCGCGGTCCGGAGCTGGTTGTCACTGAGCCGCCGCGCCCGTACCAGCGCGCCGACCTCGACCGTGAACGCGGCCAGCCGCTTGTCGAACTCGGCGAGCAGCGGCGAGTCGTCCGGACGGGCCGATCCCCCGTCGCCCGCCGGCCGGGCCGTGGCGGAGGCCGTCCACGCGCCCTGCCGGGTCTGCCGGGCCACCTCGCGCAGTTCGCGCTTCAGGTCGCGGACCGAGCCGCGTACCTCGTTGTGGATCTCACCGGCCAGCGCGGACAGGTCCTCGACCGCGGCGCCGATGTCGGCCTCCAGGGTCGACAGCTCGTCGGCGCGCTGCCGCAGTTCGGCGCGGCCCGCCTCGGTGATCTCGTAGACCTTGCGGCCGCCCACGGCGGTGTGCGTGACCAGGCCCTCCGCCTCCATCCGTTGCAGACGGGGGTAGATGGTGCCGGCGCTGGGCGCGTACAGGCCGAGGAAGCGGTCCTCCAGCAGGCGGATCAGCTCGTATCCGTGCTTCGGGCCGTCGTCGAGCAGCTTCAGCAGGTAGAGCCGGAGCCGGCCGTGGCTGAACACGGCGGTCACGGCAGCTCCTCCACGTCCTCGGCGGTCGCGACCGGGCGGGCGAGCAGCGCGATGCTGCCGGAGGTCGCGGAGGCCCAGAGCCTACCCGTACCGCCGCCGAGCACTCCGTGGCTGTCCTTGATCGAACCGAAGCCCCGCTGCCCGCCGTCCACCTGCGGAAAGCCGCTGGTGATCTTGCCGGCGGTGGTGTGCAGGTGCACCGTGAGGTCGCTGTCCTCGCGAACCCGTACGGTGATGCTGCCGGAGATGGCGCTGAGCCGGATCTCGCTGCCCCGCGGGTTGTCCAGGTCGCAGGTGATCGAGCCGGAGACGGCGTGGGCGCGTACCCGCTCGGGCGCGCTGTCGGCGAGGATCAGCTCACCGGAGACCGTCTCCAGGTCGAGGTCGCCGCCGATGCCGAGCGCCTCGACCGGGCCGGAGATGACCTTGGCGCTGGTGCGTCCCCGCAACCCCCGCAGCGTGACCTCGCCGGACGTGACGTCGACCCTGGTGTCCCCGCGCAGGCCGGAGGCGACGAGCGTGCCGTCCACCAGGTGCAGGTCGGCGAGGACCTCGGCCGGTACGGCGACCGACACCTCGGCGCGATACCGGCGGTGGAAGCCGCCGAAGGACCAGAGCACGCCCGGCCACCGGGTCGGCCGCTCGTGCTGGACGGTCAGCCGGCCGTCGCGCATCTCGACCAGGAGTGGCCGCCGGCCGATCCGGGTGACGTCGACCCGCGCCGGGCCGTCCGTGGCGACCACGTTGAGCCGGCCGCTGACCAGCCGGACGTCGAGCCGGGTGACCGGCTCGTCCACCGTGATCCGCTGCGGGCTGTCGACCGTCCAGCTGGTCATGGCGTCCTCCCCTCGACGACGTACCGACCGACGGCACGTCGAGTAATGCGAGGAGCATAACGCGATACATCGCGACTGAACAAGCGCCTATCGCGACTGTGTCGCGTCTCCGACGCCGCTCGTCCGCCCGCAGCCGGTAGATCTTGGAAGCAAAAGGTCCTCATGACGGCCGTTTGCTTCCAAGATCTCTGACGGTCCAGCGCGACGCGCGCGCCGGTCAGGCCTGCGGACGGGCGGGGCCGGGCGGATCGCGGCCTCGGCGGCCCGGGCCAGCGCCCTACGATCCGCCCCCGGCGCCGGGTACAGCGCGGCCCGCACCGTCACGACCACGGTCAGGCCCCGGGCGGCGAGCACCCGGCGCATCGAGGCCCACAGCGTCTCCTCGCCGAGGAAGGCGGCGAGCGTGCCCGGGTCACCGCCGTACCGGTAGGCGAGGTCCAGCGGCACCACCGGCGTGCCGGTGGCCACGGCGGCCTGGAACATCGCCGGGCGGAAGCCACCGGCCGGGCGACAGTCGGTGGCGGCGCCGCACCAGGTCGTACCCTCCGGGAAGACCGCCACCGGCCGCCCGGAGCGCAGCGACTCGGCCACGCGCGCGACGGTGGCGGGCAGGTCGCGCGGGCGGGACCGGTCCACGAACACGGTGCCCGCCGCGGCGGCGAGCGCACCCACCACCGGCCAGCGCCGCACCTCGCGTTTGGCCAGCATCCGGGCCGGCGAGACCGCCAGCACCGCCAGGACGTCCAGCCACGAGACGTGGTTGGCGACCAGCAACGCCCGGCCGCGCGGCGCCCGGCCCCGGGCCACCAGCCGCACCCCGAGGGTACGCAGCGTCCACCGCGCCCAGCCGCGCGTCGCGGCCCGCCCACGCGCCGCCGGCAGCAGCGGCAGGAGCGCGGCCAGGCCGGCCCCGGCCAGCAGCATTCCGAGTACGCCGAGCAGCCGTCCCGCCCGGCGCAGGCGCGACACGTCCGGGGTGGTGGGCGGCGGCAAGCAGTCCGGCCCGCAGCCCGACGCGGGCCGCCACAGGCCCTCCCCCGGCCCGCCCCCGGCACGACCGGCCACGCCCCCGACGGGACCGGCCGCGGCCCTGCCACGCGGAGGAGCAGCGGCGGTCACGAGCCGCCGCCGAGGAAGTGCCGCAGGTAGCGCGCGTTCATCCGGTCGAGCGAGAACAGCACGTAGAAGTCGGCGCAGCCGAAGTCGCTGTCGTACGCCGGCTCACCGGCCACCCAGGCGCCGAGCCGCAGGTAGCCGCGCAGCAGCGGCGGCACGAGCGCCCGGCCCCCAGCGGGGGTGAGCGCGCCCGGGTCGGCGGCGGGCGCCTCGGTGAACCAGGGTCGGCGCGGGGTGACCCGCAGCGCCGGCGGGGCCAGGTGCCGGGCGCTGACCTCGGCCCACACCGCAGCGGCGGCGACCCCGCCGTCGGTGACCGGCACCGAGGCGCAGCCGCCGAGCCAGCGGGAGCCGCGCAGATGCAGGTAGCGGCAGATCCCGGCCCACATCAGGTTGATCACGGCGCCGGTCCGGTGGTCCGGGTGCACGCACGAGCGGCCCGCCTCGACCAGGTCGTCGCGGAGCGGGGCGAGCGGGCGCAGGTCGAACTCGCCGTCGGCGTACCGGCGTGCGGTGCGGCCGGGTGGCAGCAGCCGGTACGTGCCGACGACCTCGCCGGTGCCTTCGCGCAGCACCACCAGGTGGTCGCAGTGCGCGTCGAACTCGTCGGAGTCGAGCCCGGTGACGGCGCTCGGCACTGTGGCGCCGAGTTCGCCGGCGAACACGTCGTGGCGCAGGCGTTGCGCGGCCGCGACCAGTGTCGGGTCGTCGGCGATCAGCAGGGTGTAACCGCTGGTCGTGAGCGGTGCGCCAGCGGCGTGCAGAACGGCCATGGCTCCTGTGTAGGTGCCGTGGGTTGCCACCGGGCGGGGTGAGGGGTGTCGATCCGGTGAACGCCGGTCGGCGGCGTCGTGCGCACCGGGACGGCCGGTGCGGCGCGGGGGTGTGCGAGGCTGCCGGACGCCGGCGAGGGCGCCGGCGGAGGTGAACCCGGAGGTGCGCATGCTGGTCGAGGCCCGGTTCCAGGGACCGGACGGTTCGGGCAACGGCGGCTGGAGCGCCGGGATCTTCGCCGCGCTGATCGACGACCGGGGGCCGGTCGAGGTCACGTTGCGCCGGCCGCCGCCGCTGGAGACCCCGCTGACCGCCGCCGACGGCGAGGTACGCGACCCGGACGGCCAGTTGATCGCCCAGGTACGCCGGGTGGAGCCGGTCGAGGCGGTGGTGCCGCCGGTGGACCGGGCGACGGCGGCCGACGCCGCGCGGACGTACCCCGGTCTGCTGGACCACCCGTTTCCCCGCTGCTTCGTCTGCGGCCCGGCGCACCCGGACGGCCTGCGGATCTTCCCGGGGCGGCTGCCGGACGGGCGGACCGCCGCGCCGTTCCGCGCCCCGGCCGAGGTGACGCCCGCGACGGTGTGGGCGGCGCTGGACTGCCCGGGTGGCTGGGCGGTGCTCGCGCCCGGCCGCCCGTACGTCCTGGGGCGGATCGCCGCACAGGTCACGGCGCTGCCACGACCCGGCGACGAATGCGTGGTGACCGGCCTCGCGGTGGGCGGTGAGGGGCGGAAGGCGGAGGTGCACACCAGCCTGTACGGTGCGGACGGCGCATTGCTCGGCCGCGCCCGGGCCACCTGGGTGGCGCTGGCGACCGCCTGATGTCCTACCTGAGGAGGACGGCGCGTACACGTCCCGCCTGATTGACCCCCTTGCGCCGGGTTGGAAGGCTGTTGCGGGGCGCCCCCGCAACAGCGCCCCCACCGGCGCGCGTCATGCCCGCCGGGGCAGGAGAGGAGAATGATGTCCGACGGGCAGCCACGCCCCAGTGCCGGGACCGGCCAGATCATCGTGTCCGGCCTGACCAAGCAATACAAGACCGTCCGCGCGGTGGACAATCTGTCGTTCACCGTCGAGCCGGGCCGGGTCACCGGCTTCCTCGGCCCGAACGGCGCCGGTAAGACGACCACGCTGCGCATGCTGCTGAACCTGGTGACGCCGAGTGCCGGCACGGCCACCATCGGCGGCAGCCGGTACGCCGACCTGCCCGACCCGCTGCGCACGGTGGGCGCGGTGCTGGAGGCGTCCAGCGCGCACAAGGGCCGCACCGGCATCAACCACCTGCGGGTGATCTGCGCGGCGGCCGGGCTGCCGAAGGAGCGCGCCGACGAGGCGCTCGCCCTGGTCGGGCTCTCGCCCGCGGCGAAGCGCAAGTTCAAGGGCTACTCGCTGGGCATGAAGCAGCGCCTCGGCATCGCCGCGGCGATGCTCGGCAACCCGCAGGTGCTGATCCTGGACGAGCCGGCCAACGGCCTGGACCCGGAGGGCATCCGCTGGATGCGCGGTTTCCTCAAGGGTCTCGCCGCCGAGGGTCGTACGGTGCTGGTCTCCAGCCACCTGCTCTCCGAGATGCAGCTGCTCGCCGACGACGTGGTGATCATCGCGGCCGGCAAGCTGGTCCGGCAGGGTCCGGTCGACCAGGTGATGGCGTCGATGACGCACGGCGTCCGGGTGCGGGTGCGCACCCCGCAGGCCGACGAGCTGGCCACGGTGCTGCGCGAGCAGTCCGCCACCGTCGACGCCGACCCGCACGGCGCGCTGCTGGTCAGCGGCGTGGACGCCCCGACCGTGGGCCGCCTCGCGCTGGCCGCCAAGGTCGAGCTGCACGAGCTGACCACCGAGCGGCCCGACCTCGAAGGGGTCTTCCTGGAGCTGACGGCCGGAAAGGCGGAGATCCGATGACGCTTGTCCGATCCGAACTGCTCAAGATCCGTACCACCAGCACGTGGTGGATCTTCGGGCTGATCAGCCTGGCGCTGTGGGCGCTCACGCTGTTCTTCAACTGGCTGCAGACCGAGGCGCTGGCCGGCGGGGACTTCGGCGAGGTGCCGGCCGAGCAGTCCGACCAGTTGCAGGCCATCTCGGCCGCCGACAACCTGGCGGCCAACCTCTACACCAACGGCCAGTTCTTCGGCCTGCTCATCGTGCTGCTGCTCGGCATCGTGGTGGTGACCAGCGAGTTCTTCCACCAGACGGTGACCACCACGTTCCTCACCGCGCCGCACCGCACAGCGGTGATGCTGGCCAAACTGGCCGCGGCCGGCGTGCTGGCGCTGCTGTTCTGGGTCGTCACCACGGTGCTGAACCTGATCACCGCGCCGCTGATCCTCAGCTCGGTGGACGTCGGCTCGCAGCTCGGCAGCGGGGCGATCTGGCGGGCGATCGCGCTCAACGGCCTGGCCTACGTGCTCTGGTCGGTGCTCGGCGTCGGGCTCGGCGTGCTGATCCGCAGCCAGATCGGCGCCACCGTGACCGGCATCCTGTTCTACCTGGGTGGCGCGATCGGCGCGGCGATCGTGCTGAGCCTGCTCGCCTCGCGGTACGGCGACTGGATCAACAAGCTCCAGCTGCTGGTTCCGTCGCTGGCCTCCGGGCTCATGGTGGGCGGCGACACCAACATCCCGGGCAACCCGCCGCAGTGGGCGGGCGCGCTGGTGCTGATCGGGTACGCGGTGGTGGCCGGCGCGATCGGCGTCGCCACGATCCGCAAGCGCGACATCTCCTGACCTCGCGGTCAGGCCGGGCCCCGGCCGGTGACACCCGTCACCGGCCGGGGCCTTCGCCGTCTAGCAGGAGTCGCCGGATCACGCAGCGTTTGCCGAACTTCTGGCATCTTCTGTGAAACGGACCACCAGCCGGAGGCGAGAATGCCTGCGCCCAACGCACGGCGTAGCCTTGGCATCGGTTTACCCAGCGTCGGCAACCGGGGGTCACCGGGGGCCACCGTGACATTCACAACCGCGTGAAAGAGGCGATTAGCGGCCGTGTCGACCCAGCAGACTTCGCAGGAGAACCCACTGGCGGGTTTCGGCCCGAACGAGTGGATCGTCGAGGAGATGTACCAGCGCTACCTCGCCGACCCCTCGAGCGTCGATTCGGCCTGGCACGACTTCTTCGCCGACTACCGGCCGGCCCCGGGCGCCGCCACACCGCGCCCGGAGGGGCAGGCCAAGCCGGCCGCGAAGCCGGAGCCGGCCGAGCAGCAGGAAGCAGTGGCCACGGTCAAGGAGCAGCCCGCCAAGGCGGCCCCCGCCAAGGCCGAGCCGAAGGCGGCCGCCCCGGCCAGGCCCGCGGCGAAGCCGGCGGCGAAGGCGCCTGAGCCGGCCAAGAAGTCCGCCCCGGCCAAGCCGGCCGCCAAGGCGCCGACCGCGAGCGCCGCCGGCACCACGACGCTGCGCGGCGTGGCCGCCAAGATCGTGCAGAACATGGACGCGTCGCTGTCGGTCCCGACCGCCACCAGCGTGCGCGCCGTCCCGGCCAAGCTGCTCGTCGACAACCGCATCGTGATCAACAACCACCTCACCCGGGGTCGCGGCGGCAAGGTCAGCTTCACCCACCTGATCGGGTACGCGCTCGTGCGCGCCGTCGTCGAGCACCCGGAGATGAACAACTCCTTCGCCGAGGTCGACGGCAAGCCGGCGATGGTCCGCCCGGAGCACGTCAACCTGGGCATCGCGATCGACCTGGTCAAGCCGGACGGCTCCCGCAACCTGGTGGTGCCGTCCATCAAGGGCTGCGAGCAGATGGACTTCCGGCAGTTCTGGCAGGCGTACGAGGACGTGGTCCGGCGCGCCCGCCGCAACGAGCTGACCATGGAGGACTACTCCGGCACCACGATCTCGCTGACCAACCCGGGCGGCATCGGCACGGTGCACTCGATCCCGCGCCTGATGCAGGGGCAGAGCGCCATCATCGGCGTCGGCGCGATGGAGTACCCGGCCCCCTACCAGGGCATGAGCGAGGCCACCCTGGCCCAGCTCGCGGTCAGCAAGGTCATCACGCTGACCAGCACGTACGACCACCGGATCATCCAGGGCGCGCAGTCCGGCGAGTTCCTGAAGGTCATGCACGAGCTGCTGCTCGGTGAGCGCGGCTTCTACGACGACATCTTCACCTCGCTGCGCATCCCGTACGAGCCGGTGCGCTGGATGCGCGACGTCGCAGTCGACAGCGAAGGCCAGATCAACAAGACCGCGCGGGTGCACGAGCTGATCCACGCGTACCGGGTGCGCGGCCACCTGATGGCCGACACCGACCCGCTGGAGTTCAAGATCCGGAAGCACCCGGACCTGGACGTCCTCCAGCACGGGCTCACGCTCTGGGACCTCGACCGCGTCTTCCCGGTCAACGGCTTCGCCGGCCAGCAGCGGATGAAGCTGCGCTCGATCCTCGGCGTGCTGCGCGACTCGTACTGCCGCCGCGTCGGCATCGAGTACATGCACATCCAGGACCCGGAGGAGCGGCGCTGGATCCAGGAGCGGGTCGAGCGCAAGTACGAGAAGCCGAGCCAGGACGAGCAGAAGCACGTGCTGAACCGGCTCAACGCCGCCGAGGCGTTCGAGACGTTCCTGCAGACCAAGTACGTCGGCCAGAAGCGCTTCTCGCTGGAGGGCGGCGAGTCGCTGATCCCGCTGCTCGGCGAGGTGCTGGAGTGCTCCGCCGAGGCCGGGCTGGACGAGGTCGTCATCGGCATGGCCCACCGCGGCCGGCTCAACGTGCTGGCGAACATCGTCGGCAAGCCGTACGAGAAGATCTTCTCCGAGTTCGAGGGGCACCTCGACCCGCGCTCCACGCAGGGCTCGGGCGACGTGAAGTACCACCTCGGCCAGAACGGCAAGTTCACCACTCCGGACGGCGAGCACGCGGTCAAGGTGTCGGTGGTGGCGAACCCGTCGCACCTGGAGGCCGTCGACCCGGTGCTGGAGGGGATAGTCCGGGCCAAGCAGGACCGGATCGATCTCAAGCTGGAGGGCTACACCGTGCTGCCGCTGGCGGTGCACGGTGACGCCGCCTTCGCCGGCCAGGGCGTGGTCGCGGAGACGCTCAACCTGTCCCAGCTGCGCGGCTACCGCACCGGCGGCACCGTGCACGTGGTCGTCAACAACCAGGTCGGCTTCACCACCGCCCCGGAGTACAGCCGGTCCAGCCTCTACAGCACCGATGTGGCCCGGATGATCCAGGCGCCGATCTTCCACGTGAACGGCGACGACCCGGAGGCAGTGGTCCGGGTGGCCCGCCTCGCGTTCGAGTACCGGCAGGCGTTCAACAAGGACGTCGTGATCGACATGGTCTGCTACCGCCGGCGCGGGCACAACGAGGGCGACGACCCGTCGATGTCCAACCCGGAGATGTACAAGATCATCGACTCGAAGCGGTCGGTCCGGAAGCTCTACACCGAGGAGCTGATCGGGCGCGGCGACATCACCGTGGAGGACGCGGAGGAGCTGCTGCGCGACTACCAGGGGCAGCTGGAGCGGGTCTTCAAGGCCACCCGGGACGCCGCGACCACACCGCGTCAGCTCAGCCGCCCGCCGCGGGAGGAGGAGCCGGAGCCGCATGTCGACACCGCCACCGACGCCGCGGTGGTCAAGGCGATCGGCGAGGCGCACGTCAACCTGCCGGAGGGCTTCACCCCGCACAAGCGGATCCAGCAGCTGCTGGAGCGGCGCCGCAAGATGTCCGTCGAGGGCGGCATCGACTGGGGCTTCGCCGAGATCATCGCGTTCGGCACGCTGCTGCACGACGGCGTCACCGTCCGGCTCGCCGGGCAGGACTCGCGCCGCGGCACGTTCGTCCAGCGGCACGCCTCGGTGGTCGACGCCAAGACCGGCGAGGACTACCTGCCGCTGATGTCGCTCACCGCCGACGGCGAGCGGTCGCGCTTCTTCGTCCACGACTCGCTGCTCTCCGAGTACGCGGCCATGGGCTTCGAGTACGGCTACTCGGTGGAGAACATCAACGCGCTGGTGGCCTGGGAGGCCCAGTTCGGTGACTTCGTCAACGGCGCCCAGTCGGTGATCGACGAGTTCATCTCGTCCGGCGAGGTGAAGTGGGGTCAGCGCTCCGCGGTGACGCTGCTGCTGCCGCACGGCCACGAGGGCCAGGGCCCGGACCACACGTCCGGCCGCCCGGAGCGGTTCCTCCAGCTCTGCGCCGAGGACAACATGCGGGTGGCCATCCCGACCACCCCGGCGAACTACTTCCACCTGCTGCGCCGCCAGGCCATGTCGCCCAAGCGCAAGCCGCTGGTGGTGTTCACGCCGAAGTCGCTGCTGCGGCACAAGCTCTGCGTGTCGCCGGTGGAGGACTTCACCACCGGGACGTTCCAGCCCGTGCTGGCCGACACCGCGGCTCCGGCGCCGGAGCAGGTGAAGCGGGTGCTGCTCTGCTCGGGCAAGGTCTACTACGACCTGTTCCAGGCCCGGCAGGAGCGGGGCGTGACGGACACCGCGATCATCCGGATGGAGCAGCTCTACCCGCTGCCCGTCGAGGAGGTCCGGGCCGCGCTCGCGCAGTACCCGAACGCCGAGGACTTCGCCTGGGTCCAGGAGGAGCCGGCCAACCAGGGCGCCTGGTCGTTCGTCGCGCTCAACCTGCTGGAGCACCTGCCCGAGGTCCGGCTGCGCCGCATCTCCCGGCCGGCCGCCGCCGCCCCGGCGGTGGGCTCGGCGAAGATGCACGAGGTCGAGCAGAACGCGCTGATCGAGGCGGCTCTCCCCCGCCCGTGACACCACCGGCAGCGGCCCGTCCCGACCCGGGGCGGGCCGTTGCCGTACGACGAGAGGAACACCGTGTACTTCACCGACCGTGGCATCGAGGAGCTGGTCGAGCGCCGGGGTGACGAGCAGGTCAGCCTGGAGTGGCTGGGCGAGCGGCTGCGTGACTTCGTCGACCTGAACCCGGAGTTCGAGACCCCGATCGAGCGGTTCGCCACCTGGCTGGCCCGCCTCGACGACCCGGACGACGACTGACGCGCGCGGCCGGGCGCGGCCTCAGCCGGCCGCGCCCCGCCCGGCGACCCGCAGGTCCCCGGTACGCCGCAGCTTCTGCCAGCCCAGCCGGCCGCCGGTCAGCGCGGTGCCGACCGCCTGGAGCAGTACCAGGTACATGACCTGCCGGTAGACGAACTGCTGCAACGGCAGCACCCAGAGCACGCCGAGCTTCTCCCGGTCCAGCCGGAAGGCGAGCACCGCGGTGAGGAACTGGAGCGCGAGCATCACCAGCCAGGCCACCACCGTGTCGCTGCGGTCCAGGAAGATCAGCCCGTAGATGGCGAGCAGGTCGATCACCGGGGCGGCCAGCGGCAGCAGCACGCCGAACAGCGTCAGGAACGACAGGCACCGGCGGCCGAACCGGCCCGACGGACCGCTCTCGATCACCGAGCGCCGGTGCTTCCACATCGCCTGCATGGTGCCGTAGCTCCACCGGTACCGCTGCTTCCACAACTGGCCAATGGTGGTCGGCGCCTCGGTCCAGGCGCGGGCGCTCTCCTCGTACACGATGTGCCAGCCGGCGCGGCCGACGGCGATGGTGACGTCGGTGTCCTCGGCGAGCGTGTCGTCGGTCAGGCCGCCCACCTGCTCCAGCGCCTGCCGCCGGAACGCGCCGATCGCGCCGGGGACGGTGGGCATGCAGCGCAGCGTCTCGTAGAGGCGGCGGTCGAGGTTGAAGCCGATGACGTACTCGATGTGCTGCCACTTGGCGATCAGGCCGCGGCGGTTGCCGACCTTGACGTTGCCGGCGACCACGCCGACCCGGGGGTCGGCGAACGGCTGGACCAGCCGGCGGACCGAGTCCGGCTCGAAGATCGTGTCGCCGTCGACCATGACGATCAGGTCGTGCCGGGCCAGCGCGACGCCGGTGTTCAGCGCGCTGGGCTTGCCGCCGTTGGGCTTGCGCACGACCCGCACGTTCGGCAGGCGCAGCGCCGCGACGATGTCGGCGGTGCCGTCGGTCGAGCCGTCGTCGACCACCACCACCTCGATGCCGCCGGGGTGGTCACCCAGGGCCAGCGAGCGGACCGCCGCGGCGATGCCCTCCCGCTCGTTGTACGCGGGCACGATCACCGAGACCGGTTCGGTGACCGGCGGGCCCCAGGACCAGTCGCGGCGTCGGCGGCGGCGCGCGTGCCGCGGGGCCACGACGAACAGCAGCAGGGTACGGCCGATCGTGAGCACCCCGACGAGAACGAAGAAGACGCCGAGCACCCCGAACATGCCGTCGGCGACGCGTACCGCGCCGACCAGGACGTGGCCCCGCAACCGCTCGTCGAGCGGGGCCGCCGTGTGCCCGCCCACCGGGCCGGACACACCCGCGGCCGCGAACGTCTGGTTGAGTCCCTCGCTGACGGTGGTGAAGCGGTAGCCGCGTTCCAGCATCGCCGGGATGTACCGCTCCAGCGCGGCCACGGTGCCGGCCCGGTCGCCGCCCGAGTCGTGCCACAGCGCGATGGTGCCGGCCGTCCCGTCCGGCGTGGCGTTCGCGATCATCTCCTCGACCGGGAGCAGCTCCCAGTCCCGGCTGTCGACGTCGTTGACGACCGTGAGGTAGCCGAGCTCGCCCGCCTGCCGCAGCATCGGCCAGTCCCGGTCGGTGTACGCGTCCGCCCGGGACGAGTACGGGAAGCGCAGCAGCGACGTCCGGACACCTGTGGTGCTGGCGATGGCGAGCTGCGTCTGCGCGTACTCCAGTTCGCGCCGCCACTCCGGCAGCGCGGCGAGGTCGGGATGGGTGAACGTGTGCACGCCCAGCTCGTGGCCCTCGGCCACCAGCCGGCGGGTCACCTCCGGGTTTCTGACGACCTGCGAACCGATGACGAAGAAGGTGCCCTTGACCTGGTACTTGTCCAGGACGCGCAGCACCTCCGGCGTCCACCGCGGGTCGGGTCCGTCGTCGAAGGTGAGCGCGACGGTCCGCGGCGGCAGGCGGTGCGACTGGGTCCGGCCCTCCGCGCCGACGTTGACGATCGGGCCGCCGCCGACCACCGAGCTGGGGACCTCCCGCTGGCTGCCGGGCGTCACCCGGTTGTCCGGTACGAACGCGGCGTTCGTGTACGCCTCGACGACCAGCAGACCGCCCAGGACGACCACGACCATGGCGACCAGGGCCCAGCTCGGCCGGGGCAGGAGACGCCGCCCACGGGACCGGCGCGCGCCGGGGATCTGCCGCACGCCGGGGATCTGCCGGACGTCCAGCACGGCTGTGGGCGCGTCGTCCGGCTGCCGCCCGGCCCGGTGCCGGCGGGCGGCCCGCACACGGCGGGGGTCCAGCGTGACTGTGGGCTGCTCACTTGTCTGCGGGTTCGGGCGGGCGGGCGCCTGGTCACTCATCGGCGGGCGCGACCGGCGCGGCGGGCGGGTCGACAACCGCCGGCGGGTCGACAACGGGCGGCGGCACCTCGGCGGTGGGGGCGGTGGGCGGCGCGGTGGTGGCCGGCGTCTGGACGGGCCGGGGCGCGGTCGGTGCGGTGCGGGTCGGCCGGGGATACCGAGGGCTCGGCGGGACCGTGGCGGCGGGGGCGACGGAGGTTGCCGGCACCCGCACCGGCGCGGTGCGGATGTCGGTGGGCGTGTCCGGCGTGGCACGGGTCGGCGCGGGGGTGTCCGACGGTTTCGGCGAGGGCAGCCGCTGCTCGCTGGTCGGCTCGACGAACGGGATGACGGTGTCCGGGGTGATCGGCCCGCCGGCGAAGCTGACCCCCACCATGACCGTGTAGATCACGCCGGCCGCGCCGGCGCAGTAGGCGAGACGGCGCAGCCGCCGACGTCGCCGCCCGCTCGGGTCGACGAAGACGGGGGGCGATTCCGGTACGACGGGAATCAGTGCTGTCGGGCCTTCCACACGGCCAAGTGTAGATGCGAGAAATTTCCGCCTTCTCCCCCGGCTAGCCGTGCTGACCAGGCAGAACGGACAGCACCGACCTCGATCTTGTAGGTTGGGTGCCGTGGCGCGCAGCGTGTACCTGACCGGCGTTGGCTCGGGCGGGGGAAAATCGACAGTGGCGCTCGGGCTGGCCGAGCTGTTGTCCCGCCAGGTGGAACGAATCGGCGCGTTCCGGCCGCTCGTCACCGGCGACGGCACCGACCCGATCCTGGCCCTGCTCACCGAGCGCTACCGGATGGATCTGCCGGTCGACGAGCTGTACGGCGCCACGTACGCCGAAGCGAGCGCGCTCGTCGCGGACGGCCGCCGGGAGGAGCTGATCTCCCGGATCGTCACCCGCTACCGGGAGGTCGAACGCCGCTGCCCGGCGATAGTGGTGGTCGGCAGCGACTTCGCCTACGGCGACGGCACCGGCCCGCGTGAGCTGGCCTTCAACGCCCGGCTCGCGACCGAGTTCAGCAGCGTCGTGGTCCCGGTGGTCGACGGTTTCGGGCAGACGCCCGAGACGATCGCGGCGGCGCTGCGCGGCGCGTACCACGATCTGGTCGACCTCGGCGCGACGGTGATCGCGGCGCTGGCCAACCGCGTGCCGGAGCCGATGACGCTGCCCGAGCTGCCGGTGCCCGCGTACGCGATCCCGGAGGTGCCGACCGTGTCGGCGCCGACGGTGGCCGAGGTCGCCGCGGCGCTGCGCGGCACCGTGCTCACCGGCGACGAGACCGCGCTCGACCGTGACGTGCTCGACTACGTGGTCGGCGCGGCGCACGTGCCGACGCTGCTGGACCACCTCACCGACGGGGCGCTGGTGATCACCCCGGGCGACCGCGCCGACCTGCTGGTGGCCGCCGGGGCCGCGCACGTCGCCGGGCAGGTGTCGCTGGCCGGGCTGGTGCTCACGCTCGGCGAACAGCCCGACCCGCGGGCCATGCGCCTGGTCGAGCGGATGAACACCGGGCTCCCGGTGCTGTCGGTACCCAGCGACAGCTACGACACGGTGTCCGCGTCCAGCCGGATCGAGGGCCGCCCCAGCACCGCCAACCCGCGCAAGGTCGAGGCAGCGCTCGGCGCGTTCGAACGCTGCGTGGACACCGACGACCTGGCCCGCCGGCTGCGGGTCAGCCGGTCCGCGCGGGTCACCCCGCTGATGTTCGAGAACGACCTGATCGACAGGGCCCGCGCCCAGCGCCGCCGGCTCGTGCTCCCCGAGGGCGCCGACGAACGGATCCTGCGCGCGACCGAGGTGCTGCTGCGCCGGAGCGTCGCCGAGATCACGCTGCTCGGCCGCCCGGACGAGATCGCCCGCCGCACCCGGGAACTGGGCGTGGACCTCGGCGACGCGCAGGTGGTCGACCCGGCGACCAGCCCGTGGCGGGACGAGTTCGCGCAGGCGTACGCGCAGTTGCGCGCCCACCGCGGCGTCACCGTGGAACTGGCGCACGACATCGTGGCGCAGCCCAACTACTTCGGCACGATGATGGTGCAGACCGGCCACGCCGACGGCATGGTGTCCGGCGCCACCCACACCACAGCCGCCACCATCCGGCCCGCGTTCGAGATCATCCGGACCGTGCCGGGCGTCTCGGTCGCCTCCAGCGTCTTCTTCATGCTGCTCGCCGACCGGGTGCTCGTCTACGGCGACTGCGCGGTCAACCCCGACCCGGACGCCGACCAGCTCGCCGACATCGCCATCTCGTCGGCCGACACCGCGGCCCGGTTCGGCATCGAGCCGCGGGTGGCGATGCTGTCCTACTCCACCGGCAGCTCCGGCGCGGGCGCCGACGTGGAGAAGGTCGCGGCGGCCACCAAGCTGGTCCGGGAACGCCGGCCTGACCTGCTGGTCGAGGGCCCGATCCAGTACGACGCGGCGATCGACCCGCAGGTGGCGGCCACCAAGCTGCCGGACAGCCCGGTCGCCGGGCGCGCCACGGTGTTCATCTTCCCGGACCTGAACACCGGCAACAACACGTACAAGGCGGTGCAGCGGTCGGCCGGCGCGGTGGCGGTCGGGCCGGTCATGCAGGGCCTGCGGCGGCCGGTAAACGACCTGTCCCGCGGCGCCACCGTGCCGGACATCGTCAACACGGTGGCGATCACCGCCATCCAGGCCGCCGCGGAGGCGTCGGAATGAGCCGCATCCTGGTCCTCAACAGCGGGTCCTCGTCGGTCAAGTACCGGCTGTACGACGGCGACGACGTCCTGGACAAGGGCACCGTCGAACGGATCGGCGAACCCGGCGGCGGGCCGGCCGACCACGAGAGCGCGGTCCGGGAGATCATCGGTCGGCTCGACCTGACCGGGCTGGCCGGCGTCGGCCACCGGGTGGTGCACGGCGGGCGGAAGTTCAGCGAGCCGGTACGCATCGACGACGCGGTGGTCGCCGCCATCGAGGACCTGGTGCCGCTGGCCCCGCTGCACAACCCGGCCAACCTGGCCGGCATCCGCGTCGCGCTGGAGGCGCTGCCGGACGTCCCGCAGGTGGCCGTCTTCGACACCGCGTTCCACCACACGCTGCCCGAGGCCGCCGCCACGTACGCGATCGACAAGGCCACCGCCGAGCGGTACGGCGTCCGCCGGTACGGCTTCCACGGCACCTCGCACGCGTACGTCTCGCGGCGCACGGCGGACCTGCTCGACCGCCCGTACGACCAGCTCAACACCATCACGCTGCACCTGGGCAACGGGGCGAGCGCCTGTGCCGTCCAGGGTGGCCGCAGCGTGGCCACCTCGATGGGCATGTCACCGCTGGAAGGCCTGGTGATGGGCACCCGCAGCGGCGACCTCGACCCGACAGTCATCTTCCACCTGCGCCGCGAGGGCGGCATGGGCGTCGACGACATCGACGACCTGCTCAACCACCGCAGCGGCCTGCTCGGGCTGACCGGCGCCAACGACATGCGTGAGGTGCTGGCCCGGCGTGCCGCCGGTGACCCGGACGCGACACTGGCCTTCGACGTCTACTGCCGGCGCATCACCGGCTACGTCGGCGCGTACTACGCGCTGCTCGGCCGGGTCGACGCGATCGCGTTCACCGCCGGGGTGGGCGAGCACGCCGCGCCGGTGCGTTCCGCATCGCTGGCCGGGCTGGAGCGGCTCGGCATCGCCGTCGACCCGGCGCGCAACGACGGCCACGGCGACCGGATCGTCTCGCCGGACGGCGCGGAGGTGGCGGTGCTCGTGGTCGGCACCGACGAGGAGCGGGAGATCGCCCGCGAGACCCGCGAGGTGCTGGGCGTCTGACCGCGTTCGGGGCGACGGTGCCGCTACCTCGGCGGGGTGGCGTGACCCGGTGCGCCCGATGTCGCCACCTCGGCGAGGTGGCGTGACCCCAGCGCTTCCAAACCCGACCCTGCCGCTGCCGGCGACCGGCGCGCGGCGGCCGGGTCAGCCCAGGGCGATCCAGGCGACCAGCGCGACCACCACGACGACGGCGACAGCCACACCGGCGATCAGCGGCACCCGGGACGGCGCCGACGCCGACGCGGCCGGCTCGGGCGAATCGACGAACGCGCGGAACTGCGCTGTGTTGCCACTCGGGTCGGTGTAGTTCTCAGCCATGCGGGTGACCCTAGCGAAACCGGCCGGACCAGGCCGCCCCGCCAGGCCGGAGCTCGACATCCGGCTCACCCGGCCCGCGCAAACCCGCCCGGCCGGTGGAGGCGTCGCCCGGCCGGGTGGTGACGGCAGCCGATCCGGACGGCGGGCGCGGACCGACCACTCGGCTGCCTACCGTGCAGGTGTGAGGGGGCAGCGGCTGGTGGCCGCGCTGATGACGGCGCTGCTGGCCGGCTGCGGCCAGGCCGTCGCCACCACCGATCCCGTACCGGCCGGTGTCCGGCCCGCGCCCGATCGCCAGTACGCGGTGGGGATGCGCCAGTTCACGCTCGATCCGGAGGGCACGCGACCGCTGCCGGTCACCGTCTGGTACCCGGCCGACCTGCCCACGCAGGCGACCCCGTCCACTTCCGCAGGTCCCGCCGCACCGGCCCACACCACCGCGCTACCCGGCTCCGCCCCCGCACGTGACGCCGCCCTCTCGCCGGGCCCCGCCGCCACCTCGACCGGCCCCGCCGCCGGGCCGTCCGGCACCGGCACGCTGGACGGGCCACGGGTGCGGCCGGGCGCGCCGTTCGCGGCGGGCCGGTTCCCGGTGGTCCTCTACAGCCACGGGCTGCGCAGCCTGCCCGCGCTGCACGCCGCCCTGACCAGCCGCTGGGCGGCCGCCGGGTTCGTGGTGGTAGCGCCCACCTACCCGCGTACGAGCCTGCGCGCCCGCAGCTACACCCGCGACGACGTACGCAACCAGCCGGCCGACGCCTGGCGGTTGGTCCGTCACCTGGTCCGCCTGGGCACCCGCCCCGGTGACCCGCTCGGCGCGCACCTGGCCGTGGACCGGTTCGCCGCCGCCGGGCACTCGGCCGGTGGTCACACCAGCCTCGGAATGTTCGCCTCCGGGCAACCGACCCCGCTACGGGCCGGGATCGTGATCGCCGGTGGCCGGATGGTCGCCGGCTTCTCCCGTCCGCTCGCGCCGATGCTGTTCGTGCACGGGAGCGCCGACCGGATCGTGCCGGAGTCGATCGGCCGGGCCGCGTACGCCCGCTGCCTCGGACCGGCCGCCTTCCTGAGCCTGCGCGGTCAGGGCCACGGCGAGTATCTGACGCCGGGCCGGGCCGGTTTCCCCCAGGTGCTCGCCACCACCACCGACTTCCTGCGCTGGACGCTCTACGCCGACCGGGCGGCGCTGCGCCGCCTCCCCGCCGACGCGACAGCCCCCGGCACAACTTTCACGACCCACTCCCTCCCCACGTGACCGCACCCGGCCCAGCGCCGTTGATCATGAGGTTGACGGCGACAAACCGGACAGCAGATGCCGCCAACCTCATGATCGACGCGAGCCGGGGCAGGGGTGGGTAGGGTGCGGGCGTGGACGGGCTGGAAGGGCGGCAACTGGGCGCCATCCGTGAGGTCGTCGAGGTGGCCGGAGCGGCCGGGATCGACGTCTGGCTGCGCGGCGGCTGGGCGATGGACTTCCACCTCGGAACGGTGAGCCGCCCCCACGTCGATGTCGACTGGTACTGCTGGCGGCGGGACGCCGACCTGCTGGCCGACCGGCTCGGCGCGCTCAGCTGGCGGCCCGACCCCCGAATGCCGGCAACGCTCCAGCTCGACCTGGTCCGGGACGACGTCGAGCTGAGCTTCGCGTACCTCGACCGGGACACGGCGGGCCGGGTCGTCGTGGGCGCCGGACCGTGGGCGGGCACCGTCCTGCCCGAGGGCATGCTGAGCGCCCCACCCGGCCGGATCGGTCCGCTCGCGGCGCCGGTGATCAGCGTCGCCGCGCAGATCGAGTTCAAGGAGATGTTCCCGGTCTGGATGCCGGAGCGGCCCCGCCGTGCCAAGGACGCCGCCGACCTGGCCCGGCTCCGCGCATCGGCGTGCGACCACCCGACCGGCTGACCGGGCGGGGTCACAGGCGATCGCGAGGCACAATTCAGTTCATGCGCCGTCGTCCCGTCGCCCTGCTCACCGCCGCCGTCCTCGGCGCCGCCCTCGCCGGCTGCTCGGAGCAGCCCGCCGCCCCGGCCGGGCGGCCCGCTCCGGACACCGCACCGACAAGCGTCACACCGACCCCGCGCGTACCCGCCGGCAAGGCGCCCACGGAGAGCTTCGCGGTCGGCGTACGCCAGGTGAAGCTCAACCGGGACGGCAACCGGCCGTTGCCGGTGACGCTCTGGTACCCGGCGGCGGGCGCGGCCGGTGGCGCGGTCGAGCGCTCCGCCCCGGCGGCGGCCGGGCGGTTCCCGGTGGTGCTGTTCAGCCACGGGCTGACCGCCCGGCCGGAGGACTACCAGGTGCTGCTCACGCGCTGGGCGGCGGCCGGTTTCGTGGTCGCCGCGCCACGTTTCCCGCACACCTCTCGGGGCACCGACGGCAACGCGCTGGACGTGCTGAACCAGCCGGCCGACGTGTCGTACGTGCTGACCCGGGTGCTCGCGCTCGGCGAGAAGGCGGGCGATCCGCTGCGTGGCCGGCTGGACCCGGAGCGGGTGGCCGCGACCGGGCACAGCGCCGGTGGCGTGACCACTATCGGCCTGTTCACCGCGGGCCGGGACGCGCGGCTGGACGCGGGCATCGTCTTCGCCGGCACCGCCCTCGGCGTGGGCACCGCGTTCGCCGGCACCGTCGCGCCGCAGTTGTACGTGCACGGTGAGGCCGACGAGGTGGTGTCGTACGCCGCGGGCAAGGCCGTCTTCGACGCGGTGCCGTGGCCGAAGGCGATGCTCAGCCTGCCGAAGGGCGACCACGGCCGGGCGCTGCTCGGCGACGGCAAGGCGCTGGGCGTGGTCGCGGACACCACGATCGAGTTCCTCCGCTGGACGCTCTACGGCGACCCGGCGGCGAAGGAGCGCCTCCCCGCCGCCGCGGCCCGAGGCGGCGTGGCCACGCTCGACGACCGGCTGTAAGGAAGGGCCCCTTATTAACGCCTCCGGTAGAGAAGGGGCCCCTTCTTAACACGCCGCGCCGCGCGCCGCCAGCGCCGAGCGCCGCCAGCGCCGAGCACCATCCGCGCCGCGCGCCTCAGGCGGTGTGGTCGACGACCACCTTGCCGAAGACGTCGCCGGACTGCAGCCGGGCGAACGCCTCGGTGATCTCGCTGAACGGCACCACCCGGTCGACCACCGGCCGCACCTCGTGCTCGGCGCAGAACGCGAGCAGCTCGGTCAGCTCGTCGGGGGTGCCCATCGAGGTGCCGAGGATCTCCAGCTGCATGGCGAAGACCCGGCGCAGGTTGACCTTCGGCTCGTGGCCGGAGGTGGCGCCGGAGACCACGATCCGGGCCATCGGCGCGGCCGACTTCAGCGAGTGGTCGAACGTGGCCGCGCCGACCGTCTCGATCACCACGTCGACCCGTTCCGGCAGCCGCGCGCCGGGCTCCAGCGCGGTCGCGCCCAGCTCGGCGATCCGCTCCCGCTTGGCGGCGTCGCGGCTGGTCGCGTACACCCGCTTGCCGAGCGCGACGCCGAGCGCGACAGCCGCGGTGGCCACGCCACCGCCGGCGCCCTGGACCAGCACCGACTCGCCGTCGGCGACCCGGCCCTTGGTGGTCAGCATCCGCCAGGCGGTGAGCCAGGCCGTGGGCAGGCACGCCGCGTCGGTGGCCGACAGGCCGTCGGGCAGCGGCAGGAGGTTCATCCGGGGTACGGCGACCAGCTCGGCGAACGTGCCCTGGTAGTGCTCGGAGAGGATGGAGACCCCGCGCGGGTCGCCCGGGGTGGGCACCACCGGGTAGATGACGACCTCGTTGCCGTCCGGGTCGGTGCCGACCGCGTCGCAGCCGAGGATCATCGGGAGCTGGTCGGCGGTCAGGCCCACGCCACGCAGCGACCAGAGGTCGTGGTGGTTGAGCGAGCTGGCCCGGACCCGCACGGTGACCCAGTCGTCCTGCGGGTGGGTCGGCTCGGGACGGTCGCCGACGGCGAGCGCGGCAAGCGGGTTGTCGGTGTCGAAGGCCGAGGCGAAGGCAGCACGCATGATCGGCACGGTAACAAGCTGAGCAGCAGTTAAGAAGGGGCCCTTCCTCTACCGGAGGCGTTAAGAAGGGCCCCTTCCTTACATCTCAGCGGCGGGCGACGCCGTCGCGGCGGGCGGCTTCGGCGACCGCCTCGGCCACCGCCGGCGCGACCCGGGGGTCCAGCGGCGAGGGCACGATCGCGTCGGCGGTGAGCGACTCGGCCACCACGTTCGCGATGGCGTCGGCGGCGGCCACCTTCATCGAGTCGGTGATCCGGGTGGCACCGGCGTCCAGCGCGCCCCGGAACACGCCGGGGAACGCGAGCACGTTGTTGATCTGGTTCGGGTAGTCGCTGCGCCCGGTGGCGACCACTGCCACGTGCCGGGCGGCCACCTCGGGGTGCACCTCCGGGGTGGGGTTGGCCAGCGCGAACACGATGCCGCCGGGCGCCATGCCGGCCACCGCCGCCTCGGGGATCTGGCCGCCGGAGACGCCGATGAGCACGTCCGCGCCGCGCAGCGCCTCGGTGATGTCGCCCTGGCGGCCCTCGGCGTTTGTGAGTTCGGCCAGCTCGGCCTTGGTGCCGGTCAGCTCGCGGTGCCGACCGATGATGCCGCGCGAGTCGCACACCACCACCCCGGCCGGGTCGACGCCGCCGGCGATCAGCATCTTGGTCACCGCGACACCGGCCGCGCCCGCGCCGCTGACGGCCACCCGCAGGTCGCCGAGCTTGCGGTTGAGCAGCGTGGCGGCGTTGCGCAGCGCGGCGAGCACCACGATCGCGGTGCCGTGCTGGTCGTCGTGGAAGACCGGGATGTCCAGCGCCTCGTCGAGCCGCCGCTCCACCTCGAAGCAGCGCGGCGCGCTGATGTCCTCCAGGTTGATCCCGCCGAACGAGGGCGCGAGCGCCTTGACCGTCGCCACGATCTCGTCCACGTCCTGCGTGTCCAGGCAGACCGGCACCGCGTCGACGCCCGCGAACTGCTTGAACAGCACCGCCTTGCCCTCCATCACGGGCAGCGCGGCGCGCGGGCCGATGTTGCCCAGACCGAGTACGGCGGAGCCGTCGGTGACGACCGCGACGGTGTGCGACACCCAGGTGTAGGTGTCGGCGAGCGCGGGGTCGGCGGCGATCGCCTCGCACACCCGGGCAACCCCCGGGGTGTACGCGAGGGAGAGGTCCTCGCGGCTGGTCAGCGGGACGGTGGAGGCGACTGCCATCTTGCCGCCGACGTGCAGGCGGAAGACGGGATCGGCGGGGTCCGGGGTGGACGAAGACATGGTGACTCCAGGATCTGTCGAGCAGACGGACCGGCCGGCGTGGTCAGCGGTGGTCAGCGACCGGCGGCGCGGCGGTGCGGGGGTCACCCGGGCACTTTCCGAGCATAGTCACGCTTCGGCAGCCAGTATGTGAGCGGGGTCATATCCGCTCCGGTCGTTACCGGCCCCTGACCAGTCCCGGACGCGGCCACCAGCGGGCCACCACCCGGCCGCGGACGTCGGCCACCCCGTACGCGCGGGAGTCGTCGGCGACGAACTCGTTGTCGCCGCGCAACCACCAGCCGCCGTCGCGCGGTTCCACCGCCCGCTTGACGACGAGCAGGTCGGGACGGCTGCGGAAGACCGCGACGACCACGTCACCGGGGCGCACCGCCCGGCCGCCGGTGCGGACCAGCACCGCGTCGCCGTGCCGCAGCGTGGGGGACATGGAGGGGCCGGTCACCAGCACCGGCGTCAGCGGGCCGCGCAGCGCCGGAGGTTCGCCGGTGGGCGCCATGTCACCTCCCAGCCCCCGAGGGCGTCTCCAGGAGTAATGTCGTCTTGGATCATCGCAAACAACCCATGGAGGACCCTGATGCGCCTTCCCCGCATCCTCACGCCCCGGGTGACGGCCAGCGCTCACTGCGACCTGCCCTGCGGCGTATACGACCCGGCCCAGGCCCGGATCGAGGCCGAGTCGGTCAAAATGATCTGTGAGAAGTACCAGGCCAACACCGACCCGGAGTTCCGCACCCGCGCCATCCTGATCAAGGAGCAGCGGGCGGAGCTGGTCAAGCACCACCTGTGGGTGCTCTGGACCGACTACTTCAAGCCGCCGCACTTCGAGAAGTACCCGCACCTGCACCAGCTGTTCAACGAGGCCACCAAGCTGGCCGGCGCGGCCGGCGCCAAGGGCGCGACCGACCCGGCCAAGGCGGACGAGCTGCTGGCGAAGATCGACGAGATCTCGAAGATCTTCTGGGAGACCAAGCAGGCGTGACGTCGCCCGACGGCACTCCGACGATCCGGCCGGTACGTCCCGGGGACGTACCGGCCGTCGTCGCCATGGTGCACGAACTCGCCGAGTACGAGCGCGCCCCGGAGCAGTGCCACCTCACCGCCGAGCAGCTGGAGGCGGCCCTGTTCGGGTCGGCGCCGGCGCTCTTCGGTCACGTGGCCGTCGACGCGGCGGACCAGCCGGTCGGCTTCGCGCTCTGGTTCCTCAACTTCTCCACCTGGGCCGGCGTCCACGGCATCTACCTGGAGGACCTGTACGTCCGCCCGGCCGCCCGGGGCACCAGCGCGGGCCGGATGCTGCTGGCCACCCTCGCCGCGATCTGCGTCGAGCGCGGCTACCAGCGGCTGGAGTGGTGGATGATCAACTGGAACCCGGCAGCCCGCTTCTACGCCGCGATCGGCGCCACGCCGATGGACGAGTGGACCCCGTACCGCCTGGCCGGACCCGCGTTGCGCGAGCTCGCCACGCACGCGACGGCCGCGCCCACGCGGTCGGCCCCCTGACCGGGTAGAGTCCCGCACCGGGGGGAGGAGCCGTGACTCAACTGACCGGGCACCCGACGACTGACGACGACGTCGTCCACCTCACCGTGCCCGCCGACGGTGGTTACCTCGGCGTGCTCCGCACCGCCACGGCCGGCCTCGCGGCCCGGCTGCAGTTCGCCCTCGACGAGATCGAGGACCTGCGCATCGCCGTCGACGAGGCGTGCGCCATGCTGCTCGCCATCGCCACCCGCGACGCCGAGCTGGAGTGCCGGTTCGCGGTCACCGAGGACGCGCTCACCGTCGAGGTCACGGTGCCGACGGTCCGGGGCGCGACGCTGCCGTCGGAGTCGTCGTTCGCCTGGAAGGTGCTCACCGCGCTGACCACCGGGGCCAACGCCCACGCGACCGACGGCCGGGCCACCATCTCGCTGCTGACCCGCCGCGCCGGCTTCTGACCGGGTCGGGGTCACCGCTCCGGCGGCCGTCCGGCGCTCAGCGGGCCGGGTCGCCGAAGCCGAGCGCACGGTTGGTCGGGCCGCTCACCAGCAACCCGACCATGCCGATGCCGAACGCCATGAGCGGCAGCCCGAGCCAGCCCATCCCTCCCTCGATCATGAACCAGCCGACCGGCAGCAGCATGAGCTGAAGCACGATCGCGGGCGCGCGTGCGCCGGCGCGACGGCGGGACAACGCGCCGCCGAGCGCCCAGAGCGCCACCGCGCCGCCGATCGCGAACGCGGTCACCCACAGCGCCGAGACCAGGTCTGTCGTCTCAGCGGTGAGGTCGGACCAGATGAGCCACACCGCGATCAGCCCGAGCGCCACCGCCTCCGCGCGTAGCAGGAGCACCGCGGCGCGCAGCGTGCCGGGGACCGGGTCGGAGTCGATCGTCACGGGCGCCACGATACCGGTGGGTAGTCGCGGTACAGTGCCGCCCATGCGGGCCGTCCTGGTGGTCAATCCGAAGGCCACCACCACCAGCGAGCGCAGCCGGGACGTGCTGGTCCGGGCGTTGCGCAGTGAAGTCGACCTGTCGGTGCGCTACACGCGCCGGCGGGGCCATGCCATGGACCTGGCCCGGGAGGCCGCCCAGGAGGGCGTCGACCTGGTGGTCACGCTCGGTGGCGACGGCACCGTCAACGAGGTGGTAAACGGCCTGATGGCGGCGGAGCCGCCGACGTTCCGGACCGGGCAGACCTCGGCCGAACGGCTGCCCGCGCTGGCCACCGTGCCCGGCGGCTCGACGAACGTCTTCGCCCGCGCGCTCGGGCTGCCCCGGGAATGGCCGGACGGCACCAGCATGATCCTGGAGGGACTGCGGCTGGGCCGGTCCCGCACGATCGGGCTGGGCCGGGCCGACGACCGCTACTTCACGTTCTGCGCCGGCTTCGGGCTGGACGCGGCGGTCATCCGCCGGGTGGAACAGTCCCGCAAGAAGGGGCGCGTCTCCACGCCGGCGCTCTACTTCCGGTCCACCGCGAGCCAGTACTTCGTCGGCTCGGACCGCCGCCACCCGTCGATCACGCTGGAGCGTCCGGGTGAGGCGCCGGACACGGAGCTGGCCACGGCGATCATCCAGAACACCGCGCCGTGGACGTACCTGGGCGACCGGGAGATCAACCCGAACCCGGAAGCCTCGTTCGATCTCGGGCTCGACGTGCTCGCGCTGCGGCGGCTGCGGGTGGCCAGCACGGCCCGTACGGCGGCGCAGTTCTTCTCCCGGAAGCCGGACCCGCACGGCAAGCAGGTGCTGCGCCTGCACGACCTGGCGGAGTTCACCCTGCGCTCGGAGCGCCCACTGCCGTTCCAGATGGACGGGGACTACCTCGGCGAGCGGGAGAAAGTCCGATTCACCTCCGTGCCGGCGGCACTGAGAGTAATCTGCTAGGTCTCGGGTACTCCAGTCGGCTGACGCGGATCCCCCCGCCGCGCGGGCGCGGTGGCCGCCACGCCGAGGAAGGGTGCCGGAAATGTCAGCAACGTCACGCAGACCGTACTACATTGATTATCGACTGTGGCACGCCGGGTAACCAGGACCCTGGTAAACCCGGACAAATGGGTGGTGAGCCCGCTCACTGTTCGGAGTTTTTCCGAGCGGCACCCTTGACATCGCTGTAGTTCGTGAAAGTATTCACAAGCGAACTCGTGTTGCCGGGACATTGCCTGGATATGCTCGTTCGGTTGAGCTGTTCCAGCAGGTCCAGGCACCCCACAGCCTGCTCACGCTGCGCCGAATTGATGGATGCTGACCGTCACCCTTCGGCAATGCGGACGCAAATAGGAATAGCAACGAAGCGTTTACTGGCCACCCACTAAGAATGAGGAGTGTTGCCGCCATGGACTGGCGCCACGATTCGGTCTGCCGCGACGAGGACCCGGAGCTGTTCTTCCCCATCGGGACGTCCGGCCCGGCCCTCCTTCAGGTGGAGCAGGCGAAGGCCGTCTGCCGGCGCTGCCCCGTGACCGACCAGTGCCTGCAGTGGGCGCTGGAGTCCGGTCAGGACGCCGGCGTCTGGGGCGGGATGAGCGAGGAGGAGCGCCGCGCGGTGAAGCGCCGCGGCGGTCTCCGGGTGCTGCGCGCTCACTCCGCCTGACCCGTACCACACGACAACGCCCCGGCCGGGATTCCGGCCGGGGCGTTGCGTTGTCCTCACCCGTCAGGCCGCAACCGTGTCAACGCGCCGCCGGACCAGATCCGCCAACTCCGGCAGGTCGTTCAGCGGCTCCGCCACCGCCACCGCGCCCGCCGACCGGGCCGCCGCGCGTACCCCGTCGTGGAACCGGCCCGGCGCCAGGAAGTAGGCCGCCACCGCGACCCGGCGGGCCCCCGCCGCGCGCAGTCGCGCCACCGCGCCGCCGACCTCCGGCGGCGCCGCCGAGGCGTACGACACGCGGCACGGCACGCCCAGCCCGGCGCCGAACGCCGCCGCGACCCGGCCCACCGAAGCACGAGCGGCCGGATCCCGGGTACCGGCCGCCGCCAGCACCACCGCGTCCAGCCCGCCCGGCTCGTCGCCGGTCGCCTCCGCCAGGCGGCGGCGCAGCCCGTCCAGCAACCCGCCGTCCACGCCGGAGCCGGCCGGGCCCAGCACGTCGGTCACCCGTACCTCGATCTCGGCGCCGGCCGCCGCGACCGCCGCCGGGATGTCGACCTTCCGGTGGTACGCGGCGGTCAGCAGCAGCGGCACCAGAACCGCCCGGGAGTGGCCGGCGGCGGCAAGCCCGCGCAGCACCTCGGCCGGGCCGGGATCGGTGTGGTCCAGCCAGCTCGGCAGCACCGCACGACCGGGCCAGGTGTCCGCCACGGCCCGGGCCAGCGCCCGGGTCGCCTCCGCCGCCCGAGGGTCACGGCTCCCGTGCGCCACCAGCACCACGGGTGGCCCGGCCCTCAGGTGTGCAGGCCGCACTCGGTCTTCTCGAACATCGCCCAGCGACCGGACCGCGGGTCCTCCCCCGCCTTCGTCCGCCGGGTGCACGGCCAGCAGCCGATCGAGCCGTAGCCGCGCGCGAACAGCTCGTTGACCGGGATGTCGTACCGGGCCACGTACGCGTCCACCTCCCGCTGCGTCCACGCCGCGATCGGGTTCACCTTGACCTTGCCGCGCCGCGCGTCGAAGCCCACCACCGGCGTGTTCGCCCGGGTCGGCGACTCGTCCCGGCGCAGTCCGGCGGCCCACGCGTCGTACCCGGACAGCGCCCGCTCCAGCGGCTCCACCTTGCGCAGCTGGCAGCAGTCGTCCGGGGACCTGTTGAACAGCCGCGGACCGTACTGGCCGTCCTGCTGGCCCACGGTCATCCGCGGCCGGATCGAGCGCACCCGCACCGGCATCCGGCGGGCCACCTCGTCACGCACCCGCAGCGTCTCCGGGAAGTGCAGCCCGGTGTCCAGGAACACCACGTCGACGCCGGGCGCGACCCGGGAGACCAGGTGCGCCACCACCCCGTCGGCCATCGAGCTGGTCACGCAGAACCGCTCGCCGAACGTCTCGGCCGCCCACCGGGCGATCTCGATCGCCGGCGCGTCCGCCAGCTCCCGGCCGGCCTCCTCGGCCAGCGCGCGCAACTCCTCCGGGTCCCGGCGGGCCGGCCCGGCCTCGCCGATCAGGCCGAGGCCGGCGGCGGAGACGAGGCCGCTCACCGGGTCACCGCCCGGCTCAGCAGACCGGTGAACTTGACCGCGAAGACCCGCGCGCAGGCGTGGCACTCCCAGGCGCCGTGTCCGGCCTCGTGCGGTCGCAGGTCCTCCTCCCCGCAGTACGGGCAGTAGAGAGGCGCAGATCGGGCATCGCTCATCGGAGCTCCTCCTCGTCGGCTCTGATCACCCAGTTGGCGAACGTCTCACCCTCGGTCCGGCCGGCCAGGTAGCGGCGGGCGAGCCGTTCCACGTACTCCGGAAGCTCCTCGGCGGTGGTCTTCAGGCCGCGCAGCTTGCGGCCGAAACCGGCGGTCTGGCCCTGGGCCATGCCGAGGCCGCCGCCAAGGTGCACCTGGAAACCCTCGACCTGCCGGCCGTCCGGGCCGACCACGAGCTGGCCCTTGAGCCCGATGTCCGCGACCTGGGTGCGGGCGCAGGCGTTCGGGCAGCCGTTGAGGTGGATGGAGATGTCCGCGTCGAAGTCGCGCAGCCGCTCCTCCAGGCGCGCGACCAGTTCCTCGCCGCGCCGCTTGGTCTCGACGATGGCGAGCTTGCAGAACTCGATGCCGGTGCAGGCCATCGTGCCGCGCCGCCACGCCGACGGCCGGGCCTCCAGGCCGATCCCGCGCAGCGCCGTGACCAGCTCCTCGGTCCGCTCCGGCGCCACGTCCAGCACCAGCAGCTTCTGGTACGGGGTGAGCCGCACCCGGCCGCTGCCGTGCGCCTCGACCACGTCGGCGAGCTGCGCCAGCTGGGTGCCGGAGACCCGGCCCACCACCGGGGCCGCGCCGACGTAGTTCGCGCCGTCACGCTGGGCGTGCACACCGATGTGGTCGACCGGCTTCGCCGGCAGTTCCGCGGCCGGGCCGTCCAGCAGCGTGCGGCCCAGGTACTCCTTCTCCAGCACCTCCCGGAACCGCTCCACGCCCCAGTCGGCGACCAGGAACTTCAGCCGGGCCCGGTTACGCAGCCGGCGGTAGCCGTAGTCGCGGAAGATGCCGACCACACCGGCCCACACGTCCGGCACCTCGTTCAGCGGCACCCAGACGCCGAGCCGCTTGGCGAGCATCGGGTTGGTGGAGAGCCCGCCGCCCACCCACACGTCGAAGCCGGGACCGTGCTCCGGGTGCTCCACGCCGAGGAACGCGATGTCGTTCGCCTCGTACGGGGTGTCGACCAGCCAGGAGATCGAGGTCTTGAACTTGCGGGGCAGGTTGGAGTACGCCTTGTCGCCGACGTACCGGCGGACGATCTCGTCGATCGCCGGAGTCGGGTCGAGCACCTCGTCCCGGGCCACCCCGGCGACCGGGCTGCCCAGCACGATCCGGGGGCAGTCGCCGCACGCCTCGGTGGTCTGCAGGCCGACCGCCTCCAGCCGGCGCCAGATCTCCGGCATGTCCTCGACCCGGATCCAGTGGTACTGGATGTTCTGCCGGTCGGTGATGTCGGCGGTGTCCCGGGCGAACTCGCGGGAGATGTCCGCGATCACGCGGAGCTGGGCCAGGTTGAGCTGGCCGCCGTCCACCCGGACGCGGAGCATGAAGAACTCGTCCTCCAGCTCGTGCGGCTCCAGGACTGCGGTACGCCCGCCGTCGATGCCGGCCTTGCGCTGGGTGTAGAGGCCCCACCAGCGGAACCGGCCGCGCAGGTCCTGCGGGTCGATCGAGGCGAAACCGCGATGGGCGTAGATGTTCTCGATCCGGTCCCGCACGTTCAGCGGGTCGTCGTCCTTCTTGATCCGCTCGTTGGGGTTGAGCGGCTCTTTGTGCCCGAGCGCCCACTGGCCCTCGCCGCGTGGCCGGCGGGGCGCACGGGCGGCGGGCGCCGGGGAGTCGGGACGGGTCGGGGTGCTGCTGACCGCCATCGCGGCGTCCTCCATTGCTTGCTGCGGTGCCTGCGAGCGCGGACGCGGCGGCCGGCCCGGGAGTGGGCCGTGGACGGCGATGTCGATGACGGCCGGCGCGAGTGCGCGCCCGAGACGGAAGGGTCGGGCGTCGTCAGTGGGCCGGACAGATCGCGCTGCGCACGCGGCCGTAATCGACGTGGCGGCGAGCCACGAAGCGGCGGACGACAGCGGCGGTCATGTGCCTCATGCTGCCACACCACGCCCGGCCGGACCACAGCTCCGCACTGTGATCCCACATCACGGGCCCCAACCGGGATCGACTCCCATCCCTGCCCCCGCCCTCCCTCCCCGCCCTCTCCCGTTGATCAAGGAGTTGACGTCCCCCAACCCGCCACATCAGGCCGCAATCTCCTTGGTCGACACCGCCGGTCCCCGTCCACCCCCGTCACCGCACCGTTGATCATGAAGTTGGCGGGGGCAAAAGGGACGGTGAGTGCCGTCAACCTCATGA
>NZ_JAGPXP010000047.1:0-30193 GCF_018070485.1 Micromonospora sp. C41
CTCGCGGCGGAGGCGGCGCCGACGCCGGAATCGGCGCCGGAGTCGGCCCGGCAGGGCACCGTCTACCGCGGCGGCTGGTACGGCCGCGAGGAGGACTGAGCCGGGCAGGGCGGATAGAGCGGGCGGGTGCCGGCCCCGGCGGCCCGGGCGGCCTGGTCGCTGAACCGGCAGCCGAAGTCCGGCGCCGCCACCGCGCGCCGGTCGGTGACCGCGTCGCCGGCCGGGCGCTTGCCGGTGCGGACCCAGCGGGTCAGGTCGTCCCAGGCGGCGCCGGCCTCGGCCGGGCTGAACTCGCAGTGCTGCGCGGTACGCACGGCCCGCTGCACCAGCAGCCGGGACCGGCCGTGCCGGGCCACGTCCCGGGCGTACGCCTGCTCCATGCCGAACGGCACGAACAGGTCACCGAGGCCGTGCAGGCTCAGCACCGGCGCGGTGGGCCGCCCGGCGATCCGGGGCACCTCGGTCAGACTCGGCGAGAGCCGCTGGCGCAGGTTCTCCGGCGCGACCCGCTGCACCGTCGCGTTCAGGTCGACCGGCTGGTTCGGCGCGTACCTGGTGAACAGGTTCGTGGCGAGCTGACCGGGCCGCCGGGCGGGGGAGCCGTCCGCCTCGCTGACCGCGATGCCGAACAGGAAGTCCTTCCAGACCGCGAACGCGGCGTCGGCGCCCGGCCGCGGCCCGCCGGAGCGCTCCACGGTGACCGCGCGCAGTTGCTTGCCCAGGTCGTTGGTGGTGTCCGGGCCGCCCGGGGCCAGCCCGGCCAGGCCGAGCGTGACCTGGATCCGGGGCACCGCCGAGGTCAGGTAGTCGGGCGGCGTCGGGTACGCGCGCACCCCCGCGAGGGCCTGCGCGACCAGGTTGTAGTCCAGGAAGAAGTCGAACAGCTCCTGGTCGCCGAGCACCCCGCACATCGGCAGCGCCCCGGCGTAGAAGCCCGGGTACTGCTCCAGCGAACGGCCGATGACGTGACCGCCCATCGACACCCCGGCGATCAGCACCCGGTGCGGGCGCCGGACGGTACGGCTGAACAGGTCGGCCAGGGCGCGGGTGCTGCGCACGCCGGAGCGCACGTCGTAGCCGTTGCGGTCGTACGACGACGACGCCCACGCGTACCCCTGGGTCACCAGGCGCTGCCGCAGGTCGAAGCCGGGCGGCTCCGGCGACAGCTCGGTGCCGTGGCCCCGGTAGCCGTGCGCCCACATCACCAGCTCGCCGTTCCAGTGCTCGGGGATCTCGATGACGTACCCGGCGTTGGCGTGCACGCCCTGCCGCACGGTGGTGGCGGCGCCGCCGACGACAAGTGGCGGCAGCGGCGGGTTGACGATGGTGTAGCCGGGCAGCGGGCCGCTGCCGTCGTCGCGGCCGGTGGCGGCGGCGGGGGCCGCGCCGGTGAGGCCGAGCGTCAACGTGAGGGCCACGCCGACGGCGAGCAGCCGGCGGCGCACGGGTGAGGGCTGCATCGCTGCTCCCCGGGGGGACGGTGCCACCCCGGGACGGGGGTGACGACGCGGGACGGATGCCTACCGGCCGGTAGCGCCCTGAACCTAGGCCGGGCGTCGAGAGCTGTCAATCACTGACCGACCGCTCGGTCAGCGCCCGTCCCGCGTGCCGCTCACACCACGCCGTGCGCCAGCATCGCCTCGGCCACCCGCCGGAACCCCTGGATGTTCGCCCCGGCCACGTAGTCGCCCGGCAGGCCGAACTCCTCGGCGGTCGCCCAGCACCTGTCGTGCACGTCCCGCATGATCTCGCGCAGCCGCTGCTCCGACTCGCCGAACGTCCACGTGTCGCGGCTGGCGTTCTGCTGCATCTCCAGCCCGCTGACCGCCACGCCGCCGGCGTTGGCCGCCTTGCCCGGCGCGAACCGCACCCCGGCCCGGCCGAGGATCCGCACCGCCTCCGGCGTGGTGGGCATGTTCGCCCCCTCCACCACGGCGACGCAGCCGCCGGCGACCAGCGCGGCGGCCTCCGCGCCGCCGATCTCGTTCTGCGTGGCGCAGGGCAGCGCGAGGTCGCAGGGCACCTCCCAGACGTTGCGGTCCGGGACCGCCACGGCGTTGCGGGCGTGCCCGGCGTACTCGGCCAGCCGCCCCCGGCGCTGCTCCTTCAGCTCCCGCAGCAACGCCAGGTCGATGCCCTTCTCGTCGAGCACGTAGCCGCCGGAGTCGGAGCACGCCACCACCGTGCCGCCGAGCTGGTGCACCTTCTCGATCGCGTAGATGGCCACGTTGCCGGAGCCGGACACCACCACCCGCTTGCCCTCCAGGCTGTCCCCGGCCTGGCGGAGCATCTCGTCGGCGAAGAACACCGCGCCGTACCCGGTCGCCTCCCGGCGCACCTGCGCGCCCCCGTACGCCAGGCCCTTGCCGGTGAGCACGCCCGCGTCGTACCGGTTGGTGATCCGCTTGTACTGCCCGAACAGGTAGCCGATCTCCCGGCCGCCCACCCCGATGTCCCCGGCCGGCACGTCGGTCTGCGGGCCGATGTGCCGGTACAGCTCGGTCATGAAGCTCTGGCAGAACCGCATCACCTCGCGGTCGGAGCGACCCTTCGGGTCGAAGTCCGCGCCGCCCTTGCCGCCGCCGATCGCCAGGCCGGTCAGCGCGTTCTTGAAGATCTGCTCGAAGCCGAGGAACTTCACGATGCCCAGGTAGACCGACGGGTGGAAGCGCAGCCCGCCCTTGAACGGGCCGAGCGCGCTGTTGAACTCCACCCGGAAGCCGCGGTTCACCCGTACCCGGCCCTGGTCGTCCTCCCACGGCACCCGGAAGATGACCTGCCGCTCGGGCTCGCAGATCCGCTCGACCACCTCGGCGTACTCGGGATGCCGGGCCAGGGCCGGACCGATGCTCTCCAGTACCTCGCGGACCGCCTGGTGGAACTCGGGCTCTCCCGGGTTCCGGGCGACCACGCCGGCGAACACCGACTCGACGGTCTCCGGCATCACGGGCACCTCCTCTCGCCTGGGCCGCAGACCTGCTGGCCTGCGTCGCCCCAGGATACGAACGGTCTGCGCGATCAGGTTCACTGGTCGCCGTGGACGCCACCATCTGGACAACGGCGCGGGACGCGCGCGCCTGGCTGGACGCCGCGAACGGCCGCGGCGACACCGAGCTGACCTGTCGCATCCTCAAGATCGGCGAGGAGGCCGGCGAGGTCGCCGCCGCCTGGATCGGGATGCTCGGGCAGAACCCGCGCAAGGGGGTGACGCACACCCGCGAGGAGGTCGCCGCCGAACTCGCCGACGTGGCGTTCACCGCGCTCGTCGCCATCGAGAGCCTCGGCCTGGACGCCCACGCCGTGCTGACCACGTGCGCCGACAAGGTGCGCTCCCGTACCGCTGCCACGGAAAAGGAGTGAACCGACCGGGAAACGGACACGTATGACCCGTTGGGGACCGGCGAGAGGGGATGACCATGACCACATCCGAGGATGAGCCCGGCCTGACCCGACCCCGCTGGTCCGGCGCGGCCCGCCTGCTGGCCGCCGCCGCCGCGCTGGTGGTCGTGCTCGGCGGGGTGGCCGTGGCGGTGACGCTGTCCAACCCGGGCCGCCTCGGCGTGGTCTTCTCCGGCGGCGCGCCGCCGTCGCCCGCCACCGGCGCCGGAGGTGTCGGCGCGGCCGAGGCCGCCGGAGCGCAGACGCTCGCCGAGCCCCGGGGCGGCCGGCAGCGCGCCGAGTTCGAGCTGGCCGACGGTCTGACCAGGTTCACCCTGCGGGCCGCCGACCTCGGCGACGACCTCTACCGCATCGACGTGCCGGAGGACGGCGGCGTCACGCCGCGCCCGCAGATGGTCGGCGACCGGGTCCGCCTGCGGGTCGAGGAGAACGGCCGTCGCGGTCCGGCCGCCGTGGACGTCGTGCTCAACTCCCGGGTCACCTGGCGGCTACGGCTCGTCGGCGGCGTCAGCGAGCAGCGACTCGACCTGGGCGACGCCCGGCTCGCCGGGATCGACCTGGTCGGCGGCGCGTCGCGGACCCGGCTGCTGCTGCCCCGGCTGAACGGGTCGCTCACCGTCCGGATGACCGGCGGGGTCAGCGAGCTGACCGTCACCGTGCCCGGCGGGCCGCCGGTGCGGGTGCGCGTCGCCGCCGGGGCCGGCTCGCTGACCGTCTACGACGAGCGGCACGGCGGGATCGCCGCCGGTGACCTGGTCAGCTCACCGGGCTGGGACCGGGCGGCCGAACGGCTCTACCTCGATCTGGCGGCGGGCGCGAACGCGGTGAGCGTCACGGCGGACTGAGCGTACAGTCGGGGCGGTGGACCGCACCGAATCCCTGCCCGCGCAGACGCTCCCGCCCGGCGTCGGCCCGACCGACCCGGGCAGCGTGCTGCTGCCCGGGCACGACGTCCCCCTCGGCCGCTACACCACGGTGCGCCGGCTGCTGCCCCAGCGGCAGCGCCGGATGGTCGGCGCGTGGTGCTTCGTCGACCACTTCGGGCCCGACGACGTCGCCGACCGGCCCGGCATGGAGGTGCCGCCGCACCCGCACACCGGCCTGCAGACCGTCACCTGGCTGCTCGACGGGGAGATCCTGCACCGCGACAGCCTCGGCAACGTCCAGCCCATCCGCCCCGGCCAGCTCAACGTGATGACCTCCGGGCGCGGCATCGCCCACTCCGAGCGCTCCCCGCTGGTGCACCCGCCGCTCATGCACGGCGTACAACTCTGGGTGGCGCTGCCCGACCCGGCGCGCGTCGGCGACCCGGACTTCGCCCACCACGCCGACCTGCCCCGCTTGCGCGACGGCGACCTGGACGTCACGGTGCTCGTCGGTGAGTTCGGCGGGCAACGCTCGCCCGCCGTCGTGCACACCCCGCTCGTCGGCGCGCAGCTCGAGGCCCGCGGCGCGGCGCCGGCCACGCTGCCGCTGCGCCCCGACTTCGAGTACGCGCTGCTGGCCATGTCCGGCGCCGCCGACTGCGACGGCGTGGCGCTGGCCCCTGGCGCGCTGCTGTACCTGGGCCTCGGGCGAAGCGCGCTGACCCTGAGCGCCGAACCGGGCACCCGGCTGCTGCTGCTCGGCGGCACCCCGTTCGACGAGCCGCTGGTGATGTGGTGGAACTTCGTCGGCCGTTCACACGAGGAGGTGGTGGCCGCTCGGGAGGACTGGATGGCCGGCCGCCGCTTCGGCGTCGTCGCCGACGACGCGGCGCCGCCGCTGCCCGCGCCCGCGCTGCCCACCACCCGGCTCAAGGCTCGCGACCGCAGCGGCGGCGTACGCGGCTGACGGTCGTACCCGAATGCCGGGCCGTCGCCTGGGTAGTCGGCGGCATGCCGACACACACCGCCACGCGCAGCGTCGAGGAGAAGAAGCGGCTGGCCCGCCGGCTCGCCGGGGACGGCCGCGGGTTCGCCGAGTGCTTCGGGTTCCGGGTGACGAACAACCCGGCCCAGCTGTTCCAGGTCCTCTACCTGTCCGTCCTGCTGGCCCGCCGGGGCGACTTCCACCGCGCGGTCGACGCGGCCACGGCGCTGCGGGACGCCGGCTGGGACACGGCGGCGCGGATGGCCCGCTCGCGCCACGAGGACCGGGTACGCGTGCTGCGCGCCGCCGGGCTGCGCGGCGACCTGGCCGGGCTCGCCGACACGCTCGGCGACCTGGCCCGCACGGTCGTCGACACGTACCGGGGCGACCTGCGCCGGCTGCGCACCGCCGCGCGTCAGGACCCGGCGGGGGAGCGGCGGCTGCTGACCGCACTGCCCGGAGTGGACGACGAGGTGTGCGACCTGTTCCTGCGTGAGGCGCAGGCGTTGTGGCGCGAGGCGGCGCCGGTGGCCGACCGTCGAGCGCTCGCGGCGGCCCGCCGGCTCGGCCTGGGCCGTACCGCCGGTGACCTCGCCGGGCTGGCCGGCAGTGGTGAGTCGGAACAACTGTCGTGGCTGGTCGGAGCGCTGGCGCGAGTGGAGCTGGAACGCCGGTACGCCGAGGTGACCGCCTGAGCGCGTACGTGCGCCCGGACACAGTTCCGCGAATCTCACCCGTTCGGCTGATGTTGCGTCGTATGATGATCGTGGCAGCGATGCCCGCCCGGTTCGGGCGAACATCTCACCGCCTCGCGGTCGCGACCCGGTTCGGGCGTGAACCGCGGGGGACAGGTGCTGCGTGGCGCCCCAGGTCGCGGTTCGTGACCCGGGGCGCTCGCCTGTCCGGGCTGCGCGACCGGCCACAGAGGAGCCCAGCTTTTCCGCACGCGCAGAGGCCGGCGGCCGTGTCGCCCGCCGGCTCTCCCGCCGTGCTCAGATGCCGCGCAGGTGCTGCGACACGCGCGGGTGGTTGTCCCGGGCCTGCGCCGCGCGCTGCGAGCGGCTCACCTCCGGGGCCGCGTCGATGCCGGCCGAGCGGGCCACCTCGGTGCCGTTGGCGTAGTCCACCGGGGGCAGCGCGCGCAACGCCCGCAACACGTCCGGCGGCGCGCCCTCCCGCTCCGCCTCGCGGATGACGTCGTCCTTCCCGGCCGGGTAGTCCAGCGCGGACAGGTACTCCAGGACATCCGAGTAACTCGCCATCAGTCGGGCTCCTCGCGGCAGTAGTTGGGGTCACGACCGGGCGGCGGTTACCCGCCGCGCCGCCGCTCACGCCCGCCGCCACCGGAAAACCTGCCGCCCCGTCGCAACCGTTTCCGCCGCGCCGGGGCGGGTAGCCGCGCTGGGCGCACCGAAGGGGGTACCACCGATGCACTACCTGACGTTCGTGGGCCGGGTCGCCCGGCTCACCGGCACCAGCGAGGACCGCGCCGCCACGCTCACCGCGGCCACCCTGGAGACGTTCGCGCAGCGGCTGACCGGTGGCGAGGTGCTTGACCTGGCCGCGCAACTGCCGAAACCGCTGCAGGGGCTGCTCAGCCCGTACCCGCGGGACGAGGCGGCCGAGCGGTTCGGCGCGGCGGAGTTCGTGGCCCGGGTCGCCCGCCGGGCGGACTGCGACGAGAACACCGCCCGCGACGCCGTACGCGCGGTGTTCACCACGATGCGCGAGGCGATCGGCGGCGGCGAGTTCCAGGACGTCGTGGTCCAGTTCCCGCGCGACTACCGCGACATGGTGGAACCGGCGCTCGCCCCGGCCGCCGCGCGCCGGCGCTGACCGCCCACGATCAGGCGATCACACCGTCCGCCCGCAGCGCGGCGATCCGGGCGGCGTCCACCCCCGCCTCGGCGAGGACCTCGTCGGTGTGCTCGCCCGGCCCCGGCGGCGGGCGCCGCACACTTGTCGGGGTGGCCGAGAAACGCGGCGCGGGCGCCGGCTGGGTGACCCCGTCCGGCGCGACGAAGGTGTCCCGGGCGCGCAGGTGCGGGTGCTCGGGCGCCTCGGCCCAGTCGAGCACCGGCGCCACGCAGGCGTCAGTGCCGGCCAGCAGCTGCGTCCACTCGTCCCGGGTACGGGTGCGGAACAGCCGCGCCCAGGCGGCCCGCAACGCCGGCCAGTTCGCCGGGTCGTCCCGGTCCAGCGCGTCGCCGCTGTCCGGGCCGTCGTCGCCGTCCAACGGAAAACCGGTGAGCCGGACCAGTTCGGCGTAGAACTGCGGCTCCAGCGCGCCGACCGCCACGTACCGCCCGTCGGCGCACTCGTACGTGTCGTAGAAGGGCGCGCCGCCGTCGAGCAGGTTCACACCGCGCGGGTCCTGCCACAGCCCGATGCCGCGCAGCGCGTGGATCTGGGTGGCCAGCACCGAGACGCCGTCCACGATGGCGGCGTCGACCACCTGGCCGGGCGCGCCGCCGCGTACCGCGTACAGCGCCGCGACCACGCCCAGGGCCAGCATCATGCCCCCGCCACCGAAGTCGCCGAGCAGGTTCATCGGCGGCACCGGACGCTCACCGGCCCGGCCCACCCCGTGCAGCGCCCCGGTCAGCGCGAGATAGTCGATGTCGTGTCCGGCGCTGTGCGCGAGCGGGCCGTCCTGCCCCCAGCCGGTCATCCGCCCGTACACCAGGCGCGGGTTGGCGGTGAGGCAGTCGTCCGGGCCGAGGCCGAGCCGCTCGGTCACCCCGGGCCGGAAGCCCTCCACCAGCGCGTCGGCCCGGGCGGCGAGCGCCAGCACCAGGTCACGGCCCGCGGGCTGCTTCAGGTCCACCGCGATCGAGCGGCGGTTGCGGTTCAGCAGGTCGCCCGGGAACGCGCCGAACCCGCCGCCGCCGGGCCGGTCGATGCGCACCACGTCGGCGCCGAGGTCGGCCAGCATCATCGCCGCGAACGGCCCGGGGCCGATCCCGGCCAGCTCGATCACCCGTACGCCGGTCAGCGGTCCCTGGACTGTCACCTGCGTCACCATAGGGGCCGCGGTGACCAGGCGCCATGCCCTGAACCGCCGCCCAGTCTGTTGACCAGGGCAAGCATCCGTGTCCCGACTTGGCGTCCGGTCCGGCGGTGACCTAGCCTTGTCCAGGCGAGGGGAGTACTTCCCAAAAATCATTCCGGTCAGTACGGCAAGCCGCCGAGGCGAGCCCCGGGTGGTTGCCCACGGAAACGTGGGTGAAGGAGACCTCGAACATGACACGGTGTTCGAGGAGGTTCCATGCCCGAATTGTCCCCGCTGGCTGCGGCCGAACTGTCGTCGGTCGGCACGCCCACGCTGTGGGCGGTGACGATCGTCGGCGTGCTCGTGCTGCTGGTGCTCGACTTCCTGGTCACCCGCAAGCCGCACGAGGTCTCCATCCGTGAAGCCCTGGGCTGGTCGGCCTTCTACATCGCGCTGCCGCTGGCGTTCGGCGCCTGGATCTGGTCCCGCTGGGGCAGCCAGCAGGGCATCGAGTACCTCACCGGCTACCTGGTCGAGAAGTCGCTGTCGGTCGACAACCTGTTCGTCTTCATGCTGCTGCTCGCCGCGTTCGCGGTGCCCTCCGTCCTGGCCCAGCGGGTGCTGCTCTACGGCATCGCGGGCGCCCTGGTGCTGCGCGGTGTGTTCATCGCGCTCGGCGCCGCCGCGCTCAAGACGCTCGACTTCGCCTTCCTGCTCTTCGCGCTCATCCTCGTCGCCACCGCGGTGAAGCTGCTGCGCGACGCCCTCAGCGGGCACGAGCAGGAGGTCGACATCAACAAGATGCGGTCGGTGCGGCTGCTGCGCAAGGTCATGCCGGTGGTCGACGAATACCACGGCACCCGGATGACCATCCGGCAGAACGGCCGCCGGGCGCTCACCCCGTTCGCGCTCGTCGTGGTCGCGGTGCTGGCCACCGACATCGTGTTCGCCGTCGACTCGGTGCCCGCCGTCTACGGCATCACCGAGGACCCGTACCTGGTCTTCGCCACCAACGCCTTCGCGCTGCTGGGCCTGCGGGCGCTCTACTTCGTGCTGCACGCCGCGCTGAGCCGGCTCGTGCACCTCAGCTACGGCCTGGCCGTCATCCTGGCGTTCATCGGCCTCAAGCTGGGCCTGCACTGGGCGCACGGCATCTGGGAGGGCGTGCCGGAGATTCCGATGCTGGCCTCGCTCGGCGTGATCATCGGCGTCCTGGTGATCGTCACCATCACCAGCCTCCGGGCCACCCGCAACAGCGGCGACGGCCAGCGCACCATCGTGCACGAGGTGCAGGGCGGAGGCGGCGCCTGACTCGGTGGGAACCGCTGCCCCGGCACGGCCGGCGGTGGTACGACTGACGGGTGGGAATCGTCTCGCCGGGCTTCCAGGGCCGGCCCCGTTCGTCCGCGACCGACCTGCCGCCGGGGCAGTACCTCACCGAGGACTTTCCCGTGCTCTCCGCCGGCCCGACGCCGCGGGTGCCGCTCGACACCTGGGAGTTCGTGCTGACCAGCGAGACCGGCGCGGAGTACCGCTGGTCCTGGGACGAGATGATGGGCCTGCCGCAGGACACGCCGACGGTGGACCTGCACTGCGTCACCCGCTGGTCCAAGCTCGGCACCACCTGGCAGGGCGTCTCCCTGGACACGCTGCTCGACGGCGTCGACACCACCGCCCGGTACGCGCTGGCGCACTCCTACGGCGGCTACACCACCAACCTGCCGCTTGACGACCTGCGCGGCGGGCGGGCCTGGGTGGTGCACACGTACGACGGGGGGCCGCTGCCGGCCGAACACGGCGGCCCGGCGCGGCTGCTCGTGCCGCACCTGTACCTGTGGAAGTCGGCGAAGTGGGTGCACGGCATCCGGCTGCTCGTCGACGACCGGCCCGGCTTCTGGGAGACCGCCGGCTACCACGACTACGGCGACCCGTGGCGCGAGCAGCGCTACCAGGGCGACTGAGGTGACCGCGCAGGCGCAGGGCCGCCGCGTCGCGCCGCTGATGTGGCGGGTGGCCCGGCTCGTCGAGCGGCGGATCGAGACGCCCACCGCGCAGACGCTGGTGCTGGACGTGCCCGGCTGGCCCGGCCACCTGCCCGGGCAGCACGTCGACCTGCGCCTGACCGCCGAGGACGGCTACCAGGCCGCCCGGTCGTACTCGCTGGCCGGCCCGGCCGACGGCGAGCGGATCGAGGTGACGGTGCAGCGGGTGCCCGACGGGGAGGTGTCGCCATACCTGACCGACACCTACGGCGAGGGCGACCCGATCGAGGTGCGCGGACCGGTCGGCGGCTGGTTCGTCTGGCGTACCGACGAGACCGCGCCGGTGCTGCTGGTCGGCGGCGGCTCCGGCGTCGTGCCGCTGATGGCGATGATCCGCGCGCGCCGGGCCGCCGGCAGCCGCACCCCGTTCCGGCTCGTCTACTCGGTGCGCACCCCGGACGACGTCATCTACGCCGACGAGCTGCGCCGCCGCGCCCGCGACGACCAGGGCCTGGACGTCGCGTACGTCTACACCCGCGCGGCGCCCGACGGCTGGCGCGGCGAGCCGCACCGGATCGGCCTCGCCGACGTGAACAGCCACGGCTGGCCGCCGGACCTGGAGCCGCTCTGCTACGTCTGCGGCCCCACCGGATTCGTGGAGACAGTGGCCGACCTGCTGGTGGGGCTGGGCCACCCGACCCGGCGCGTGCGGACCGAACGGTTCGGCCCGACCGGCTGACGACCCGAGGAGAGCGGATGACCGACCTGTCCTACCTGGATGGCAACATGCTCGACGGGCCGTTGCGCGAGGTATTCGCCGTCGACCTGAGCGCCACCACCGGGCGCTGCGACACCTGCGGGACGACCGGCCCGATGGCCGGGCTACACGTCTACTCGCACGCCCCGGGCCTGGTCGGGCGATGTCCCGCCTGTTCCGGAGTGATGGTGCGCCTGGTCCGCGCGCCGCAGCGGGCCTGGCTGGACCTGCGCGGCACCACGTACCTCCAGGTGCCCATGCCGGCCGAGCCGGCCTTCCGCGCCGCGCCCTGACGTCTGCGCGGGGCCGTGCCCCGCTGTCTGCGCCGCGGCTGGACCGCGCCTTCCGCGCCGGCGCAGCCGCCCGACGAGCTGCCCGACGGTCACCGGCACCACGGACAGCACGAGCTGACCGTTGCGGGGGTCGACGGTGGCCGCGACCGCGTACAGCCGGGCGCCGTGCCGCAGCAGGCGGGGCCGCCCGGCGGCGAGCCGGGGCGCGCGCACCGCGGCCCCGCCGCGCCCGTGGCCGCCGTCCACCTCGGCGCGTACCGGATGACGCCGGCCGCCCGCGCGGCTCGCGGCCAGGAGCCGGCCGAGGGGGAACTCCGTGCGGACCGTGCGGCCGGTCGGGTCGCCGGCGTCGACCCGGGTGGCGCCCACGACCGCACCGGCCAGCAGCCGCACCGGCCCGGCCTCCGCGGCGAACCGGGGGTACGGGCTGCGCGCGGTCACCGTGAGCGTGTCCCCGTCGGCCCAGCTCACGTCGACGGCGTCCAGCCGCGCCAGCCAGGCGGCGCGTACGTCGGTGACGTCCGACCAGCCGGCCGGGGCGCCCGGATAGCCCGCGTGCCACCGGTCCCCGGCGAACACCGTCGCCGGCACCCCCCGGCCGGTGTCCTGCTCGATGACCGCCAGCAACTCGTCGACCCCGCCCGCGGTCACCGCGCCCAGCCGCAGCCGGGCCTCGATGCCGAGCCGGTCCCGCACGCCGTCCGTGACGTGCTGCCGCACCAGCCGGGCGACGCTGCTGTGCACCAGTTCCTGCGTGGCCCGGTCCAGGTGCCGGAAGTCGTCGCCGACCAGGTTCGCCAGCTCCAGCCCGACGTGGCGGCACAGCACCGCGTCCCGGCGCGGTCCCGCGGGGATCAGGCCGGCGACGAACGCGAACAGCCGCTCCACGCTGACCAGGCGCTGCTCGACCCGGCTGTGGTAGGTGATGTTGCGGGCGTCCAGGCGGCGCACGGCGTGGTAGTAGTCGTAGTCGCCCAGCACCGAGATCCGCCGGGCGTGGTAGCAGGCGGCCAGCGTGAACGGCTGGTCGCTGAGGACCGGCATGTCCTCCGGGAAGCGCAGCCCCAGCCGGTCGACCAGTTCGCGCCGGAACAGCTTCGTGTTCGCCAGCGACCAGGGCAGCGCCGAGTCGAACAGGCTCACGTCGACCGCGTTGCCGTCGGCGAACACGTCGGAGAAGACGTGCCGGCCGTTGACGCCCACCACCCTGCCGAGCACCACGTCCGAGCCGTACCGGTCGGCGGCGGCGACCAGGCGTTCGAGGGCCTCCGGGCCGAGCCGGTCGTCGGAACCGACGAAGAAGACGTACCGGCCGGTGGCCAGGTCCAGTCCCCGGTTGCACGGCGCGGCCGGACCACCGGAGTTGGGCTGGTGCGCCACCCGTACGGTGCCCGGGTACCGCGCGGCGTACCGGTCCAGCAGGCGGCCGCTGCCGTCGGTGGACCCGTCGTCCACCGCCACGATCTCCATCCGGTCCGGCCCGATCGTCTGCCGCAGCAGCGAGTCGAGGCACTGCCGCAGGTAGCGCAGCGTGTTGTAGACCGGTACGACGACACTCACGTCGGGGCGGTTCGTCGCCTCCTCGGCTGTCACTGCTGCTCCTTCACGGTCGCCCGGACGGTCCGGCGCGACCCAGCGTGGTGGAGCGACCCGTCCGGGTGACGACACCCGCGTGACGACGAGGTGACCGGACGGCAGCCGTTGGATACGCCGAAGGGCCCGACCCCGTGGTGGGGGTCGGGCCCTTCGTCATCGGTCAGGAGCTGTAGCCGCGGCTGGCGATCCAGCGGGCGAGCTCGTCCACGTCCATCCGGTAGGAGGCCTGGTTCGGGTTCGCCGAGTCGGCGATCGTCACGACCTTCCCGCCGTCGCGGTAGCCCACCACGCTGATGTAGTGGCCACCCTCGAAGGAGTGGGCGTTGCCGTCGGTGTCGGTCGCGGTGCCGGCGATGTTGGCCACCACGGCACGGCCGTCGTCGACGGTCTTGACCACGTCGGCGCGCAGCTTGTCGACCTTGTCGCGGTCGCGGGCCTTGTCCACGGGGATCTCGGTGGACTTGTAGACGTCCTTACCGGTCTCCTTGTTCAGCACGGGGGTGATGTCGTTGATGGAGTTGGTGCCGGCTTCGGTGGTGCCCATCTCGCGGGCCATGGCGTGCACGTCGATGTTCTTGCCCTGCACGCTCAGCGCGTTGCGGGCGGCGGCGGGGCCGCAGAAGTAGAAGTTGGGCTGGGCTTCGTAGCGGACGTCGAGTTCCCGCTCGCCGTGGCCCTTGCGGTCGGTGGTGACCTGGGCGGCGGCGCGCTCGGCCGGGGTGGCCTGGGCGGCGACGGCGGGGCCGGCGATGCCACCGGCGGTGGCGACGACACCGGCAGCGGTCAGAACGGTCTTGCGCAGCAGAGTGGTAGCCATGATGGTTGCCTCCCTGAAGTGGGGGATACGCGGCTGGGGTGCCGCGAAGGGGAAAAGTCTTGGGGGGTGCCCGTGGAGGGGCTGGCACGCGGGCGGCCCGGAAGGGGCCTGCTCGTCGCGGCTCGGGGGATGTAACGACCTGCGGGCCGGGGATGATTCCCTCCGACCGTGGCTGCCAGCCGGGGGTGACCGGTGGCGTGGGTCTGGGGGATGTAACCACGACCGGACCGGGGCCATTCCCGGGGACGGCGGCGTGCCCGTCGCTCGGGGATGTAACGACGTCCGGGCCGGGCTGATTCCCTGACCTGGCGACCCGCGCGGGGGTGCCGGGCGGCTGGTGTTCGGCGCTCGTCCCGGTGTCCCGGGGTCAGCCATGTACAACGCCCCGCGCCCGCCACCGATTCCACCCTGACGGTGGCACCGACCACAGCCCCGCAACACAGCGAACCGGGCACCGACCGCCAAACGACCCGGCCCGCACATCGCCGACGGGTCCGCTGGCTCAAGAGCCCTCAAGATCCACCATGTGTGCGCGATCTTGCACTTATTGCCCCGGCAAACCTCGCAAAACAGGCAAGTCTTGGGCGGTAACTGCAAGATCGCGTGGGCGTGGGCGTGGGCGTGGGCGTGGGCAAGGGCGTGGGCGCGTCCGAAGGGCGGATTGGCGGTCTTGCCGATCGGGACGAGACCTCGTGCTGGGCGAGATCTTGGAACGAAATGGCCCCTATGGGGGCGCGTTCCTTCCAAGATCTCTTGTGGTCCTGAGAGGTGGAACAGCGCTCCCGGTGAGTAGGACAGCGGGTGGCGGAGCTGACCCGGGTGGGGCGGAATGGGGGCGGTGGCCGAGAGTGGGACGGTGCGATATCTGCGCAGCGACGGCCGCGTCGCCATCCGCCGCCCCCGCCCCGCCGACGAGGCGGAGTTCGTCGCCGCCGCCCGGCGCAGCCGTGATCTGCACCATCCGTGGCTGTCCGCGCCGGACGACACGCAGCTGTACGCGGCGTACCTACGCAAGATCCGGCGGCGGGACAGTTCCGGGTTCCTGTTCTGCGACCGGGAGAGCGGTGAGATCGCCGGGTACGCGAACATCAGCGGCATCGTGCGGGGCGCGCTGCGCGGCGGCTACCTCGGATACGCGGCGTTCCGCCCGTACGCCGGGACCGGGCACGCCTCGGCCGGGGTGCGCCTGGTGATCGGGTACGCGTTCGGGCCGCTCGGTCTGCACCGGCTGGAGGCGAACATCCAACCCGGCAACGAGCCGTCGAAGCGGCTGGCGCGTCGGCTCGGCTTCCGGCTGGAGGGCTTCTCCCCGGACTACCTGTTCATCGACGGCGCGTGGCGCGACCACGAACGCTGGGCGATCACCGCCTGACGACCGGCCGCGCCACCGCCGAACCGAGCAGCCCCAGCTGCCCGGCTTCGGGAAGGCGACCGGACTGCGGTACCCGGCCCGGTCCACCGCCCGCACACCGAAGAGCACGTTGTCCTTGGACAGGTCGACGGTCACCTCGGTGACGTCGCCGACCGGCAGCACCCCGCGGCGGAGGCGGTACATCCTCGCGTCGATCGCGAGGAATGTCCATATAGCCGCTGATGGATGGATCTTGGGTGTGTTTGTCGCAGGTCTGCCCGGGAACGGCAGCAGGCATGACGAAACCACGTGTGGTGATCGTGGGGGCCGGGTTCGCCGGGTACCACGCGGCCAAGACGTTGCGCCGACTGGCCCGCGACCGGGCCGAGATCGTCCTGCTGAACACGACCGACTACTTCCTCTACCTGCCGCTGCTGCCCGAGGTGGCGGCCGGCGTGGTGGAGCCGACCCGGATCGCCGTGCCGCTCGCCGGCACGCTCGACGGCGTCCGCGTGGTGGTCGGCGAGGCGGACCGGGTCGACCTGCAGAACCGGTGGGTCGGCTACCGCTCGATCGAGGGTGACCACGGTCAGCTCGCGTACGACCGGCTCGTGCTCAGCGTCGGCAGCGTCAACAAGCTGTTGCCGATCCCCGGCGTGACCGAGTACGCCCACGGCTTCCGCGGCCTGCCCGAGGCGCTGTACCTGCACGATCACGTGGTCCGACAGATCGAGCTGGCCGAGCTGACCGACGACCCGGCCGAGCAGCGGGCCCGCGCCACGTTCGTGGTGGTCGGCGCCGGCTACACCGGCACCGAGGTGGCCGCGCACGGGCAGCTGTTCACCGACCGGCTGATGGCCCAGCGCCCGCACCTGAAGGTCCGGCCGCGCTGGATGCTGCTCGACCTCGCGCCCCGGGTGCTGCCCGAACTGGACCGCCGGATGTCGGTCACCGCCGACCGGGTGCTGCGCAAGCGCGGCGTGGACGTGCGGATGAACACCTCGGTCGCCGAGGCCACCCCGGACGGGGTGATGCTCACCGACGGCGAGTACGTCCCGACGTGCAGCCTCGTCTGGTGCGTCGGCGTACGCCCCGACCCGTTCGTGGCCGAGCTGGGGCTGCGCACCGAGAAGGGCCGGCTGGTGGTCGACGAGTTCCTCAACGTCCCCGGCTTCCCGGAGGTGTTCGCCTGCGGCGACGCCGCCGCCGTGCCCGATCCGACCCGCCCCGGGCAGGTGTGCGCGATGACCGCGCAGCACGCCCAGCGGCAGGGCAAGCTGGCCGCGCACAACATCGCCGCGTCCTACGGTCAGGGCGTGCGCAAGTCGTACAAGCATCACGACCTGGGCTGGGTGGTGGACCTGGGCGGCAAGGACGCGGCGGCGAACCCGCTGAAGGTCCCGCTGGCCGGGCTGCCGGCCAAGGCCGTCACCCGCGGCTACCACCTGCTCGCCATGCCCGGTAACCGGCCCCGGGTCGCCGCGGACTGGGCGCTCGACGCGACTCTGCCCCGCCCCGCCGTGCAACTGGGCCTGGTCCCGGCGAACGCGGTGCCGCTGGAGAGCGAGTCACCGGAGCTGGCCCGCCGCCGCTGAACGCCGCGCACCCGCCGGCCGGCCCTCACCCGCCGGCCGGCGGCCGCTGCGCCGGCTCGCCGTCGGCCGGCTCCGGCAGGGCCTGCCGCCCGGCCGGCACGAACTCGCGCAGCAGCACCTGCGCGATGCCGGCCGCCGGGATCGCCAGCAGCGCGCCGACCAGGCCGCCCAGCTCCACCGCCAGCAGCAGGCTGACCAGCACCGTCAACGGGTTGAGCCGCACCGCGCGGGCCATGATGACCGGCTGCAGCAGATGGTTCTCCACCTGCTGGTAGACCACGAAGAAGACGAGCACCACGATGCCGGCGGTGGGGGAGTGCACGAATCCCGCCCCGGCCGCGGCGATCGCCCCGAGCGTGGCGCCGACCAGCGGGATCAGGTCCACCACGGCGACCGTCAGCGCGATCACCGCGGCGAACGGCACGCCGAGCAGGAACAGCACGACGAACGTCAGGCCGCCGCAGATCACGCTGATCAGCACGTTGCCGCTGAGGTAGCCGGTGACGATCCGGGACGAGTCACGGCCGATGCGCCGCAGCCGCCGCGCCGGGCCGTCGCCGACCAGCCGCAGCGTCGCGGCGACGATCTTCGGCGCTTCCAGCACCATCAGGTACGCCAGCACCACCACCGTGACCAGCGCGGTCACCGCCTGGGCCACGCTGCGGACCACCCCGACCGTCGGATCGCCGAGCCGCGAGCCGAACCGGCGCAGCTGGCCCGGCTCGGCGTACCGGAGCAGGTGGAAGCGGTCCAGCAGCCGCCCGACCGGTCCCCGCCCGGCCTGGGCCTCGCGCACCAGCTCCGGCAGCCGGTCGGCGAAGCGGGCCACCTCGTCCACCAGCGGCACCAGGATCAGCGCGCCGACCGCGGCGAACAGCGCGAACGCGGCCAGGAACACCAGCAGCGTGGCCAGCGCGCGGCGGCGTACCCGCCGCTGCAGGCGGTCCACGAGCGGTTTCAGCGCGACCGCGAAGAACACCGCCACCAGACCCCACACCAGCACCCGCCGGGTCGCCCAGACCAGCGCCAGCCCGACCACCGTGGCGAGGACCAGCCCGATCACCACAAGCGTCCGGCGCGCGGTGGACCGGTCGTCGGCGGTGCTCATCCGGCGCGGCTACCCGCCGCGCGGGGCGGAAAACCCGGCTCAGCCCAGGTCGGCGTCGGTGACCGGGAGGGCGCCGGCGGCGAACGCGTCGAGCGTCGCGTCGTGCAGCACGGTTCCGGGCACCGGATCGGCGGCGGCCCGGGCGGCGAGCCGGCGCGCCGGCAGCCGTCCCGGCGTGGGCGAGGCGGCCAGCACCACGTTGCCGTACCGCCGTCCGCGCAGCATCCGCCGGTCGGCCACCAGGCAGACGTCGGCGAACACCGCCCGCAGCGTGGCCACCTGCCCCCGGGTGTGCGCCAGCGGCGGCAGGTCGGTGAGGTTGATCAGATAGATGCCGTCCGGGCGCAGCACGCGGGCCACCTGCGCCGCGAACTCGACCGCCGCCACCTGCGGGGGCATCCGGGCCGCCCGGTACACGTCGGCCACCACCACGTCGTACGCCCCGGACGGCGCCTCGGTGACCGCCTCCCGGGCGTCACCGATCGCGACCACCACCTCCGGCGGCAGCGGCGGCAGCTTCCGCCGGACCAGCTCGACCACGCCCGGGTCCCGCTCGATCACCCGCTGCGCGGAACCGGGCCGGGTGCGCGCGAGCCAGCGCGGCAGTGTGAGCGCGCCCCCGCCCAGGTGCAGCGCCGTCAGCGCCGCGCCCCGCGGGGCGGCCAGGTCGATCGCGGCGGCGATCCGCCGCACGTACTCGAAGTGCAGGTACCGGGCGTCGGCCACGTCCACGTACGACTGCTCGACCCCGTCGGCCAGCAGCGTGCGCCCGGACGGGCGGGCCGGGTCCACCACGATCTCCAGGGTCTCGGTGTCGTCGTGATCCACGGCGGGACACGGTACCGCCCGGCCACGGATGGCCCCGGCCCGCGGGGGACCGGGACCGTTCCGCCGCCGGGTCAGCCGGCCGCCATCCCGGCGCCGGCCTCGTCGACTGCCGCATCCACCCGGTGCGCGAGGTCGACGTCCGCCGCGGTCACGCCGTCGACCTGCTGTGTGCGGACCGTCAGCACGGCGTTGTCCGGGTCCGGCCGCCCGATCTGCGGCGCGCGCCCGGCCTCGGACTTGAGCTGGTCCAGCCGGTCGAGTACCCGGTCCAGGTTGCCGCCGGGCAACTCGATCGTGCGCACCAGCGACCGCCGGTCGCTGGACCAGTAGGGCAGCGCCGCGAGCGCGTCACGCAGCTCCGGCTCGGTCAGTGGCGCGGTGGCCGAGGACGCGCCCACCAGGCCGCCGCCGAAGTCGGTCGGCCCGAGCAGGTCACGCAACTCGTCGGGTACGCGCAGCGACTCGACCAGCTCCGCGTCGGCCTCACTGAGCGCGGCGAGCGTCGCCTCGGCCTGGTAGCGCGCCTGCTCCGGGGTGAGGCGGCTGTAGCGGCCGACCTCGGCCAGGAACCCGGGCAGGTCGCGGCGGGGTTCCATGCCGTACACCGGCACCACGTCGTGCAGGGTCAGCGGCACCGCCTCCAGCAGTCGCTCACGTTCCACCTCGTCCAGCGCCTGGGCCAGGGCCAGCACGGTGCCCTCCGCGGCGACCTTGGCCGTGGTGAAGTCCACCCCGGCGCGCCGGCTCACGTCGTCGACGAGATCCCGGTAGCTCATCGAGACCCCGGGTGACGGCGTCGGGTCCGGCAGCGGGCGCTGCTGCTCCGCGACGGCGACCGGCGGCGGCGCGGGACCGCCGCGCGTGGTGTCCGGCTTGTGCCGTCCGGCCGGCGGCGGGCCGGACCGGTCGTGCCGGTCCAGCGAGGTGACCTGCTTGGACGCGCTCAGGCTGGCGCCGGTCTGGCTCGGCCGCAGCCCTCGCTCGCGGGCCTCGCGGGCGAGAGCCCGGCGGCGCTGGTTGTCGCCCTCCATCTGCTTGCGCATCGTCGCACCTCGTTCCTGGTCGGTTGCGCTTGCGCCGACCGCGTTCCCGGCGCTGCCGGGAAGCTAACGGGAGGCCCGCCCGGCGGAGGCTTCACTCGCTGCGGGTGAGGAGCGGTCACCCCGGCGGGCGGCAGGATCGGATGGACCGGACAACTTCCGACGCACGCGGAAGGGCAGGTCGACATGAAACGGATCGTGGAGATCGTCCCCGCCCGTCCCGGGTGGTACGCCCGCTGGCGGATCGGCCCGGACGTCACCCGCTGCTACCCGGTGACCCTCTGGGCGCTGCTGGAGCACCACGACGGCACCGGGCGTGAGGTGATCGGCGTCGACTGCGTCGGGCAGTGGCCGGGCGCGGACGACGACGGTGCTACCGGAGACTTCGTCCGTTACCTGTTCCAGACGCCCGATTCCGGCGCGCCGGAGGACGCCGAGGCCCCGATCGTGGGAGAGCCGCACACCACCGGCCCGCGCCGGCAGGCCGCGCCCGCCGCCTGAGCCATCCTCCCGGCCCCCGGCCCCTGGTCCCAGGGCCGGGGGCCACCCCTTCCCGCCAACGGCGTGCCGCGCGTCATCCCACCTCGCGGGCGCCGCCGGTCACGTCGCGGGGCGGGGCGGCCAGCAGCTCGGCCAGGCCGGTGCGGTCCAGCAGATGCCGTACCTGCGGATTGGTGTTGCGCAGCCGGACCGCGCCGGTGCCGGAGCGGTGGATCACCACGAGCGCGCTCAGCCCGGACGAGTCGCAGAGGACCACGCCGCCGAAGTCGAGCTCCACCTCCTGGCAGCCGTCGCGGCGAAGCCGCGCAACGGCCTCGACCAGTTCCGGGGCGGTGTCGTAGTCCAGCTCACCGGCCAGCCGCACCCGGACGGCGCCGGCGTCGAGCCGGTCCACCTCGATGGTCAGCATCTGGGAGGGCACGCTCCCATGTTCCCAGCCGGACCCCGGCGGGAAACCCCCGGGGTCACGCGGAGGCGGCCGAACCCGTGGCGGGCGGCCCGGTCCGGTCGTCGACCGGCGCACGGTCGAGCAGGCCGGTGACGCCGGTCAGGTCGAGAATGGTCTCCAGGAACCGCGGGACCGCGCGCAGCTCGATCCGGGTGCCGACCTGCTGCCCCTCCCGCCAGGCGTGCACGATCACGGACAGGCCGGTGCTGTCCAGGAACAGCAGGTCGGCGAAGTCGAGCACGAGCGTCGCGGGACGCCCGGCGAGCAGCCGGTCGACCTCCGCGCGCAGCGGCGCCGCGGTGGCGTAGGCCAGGTCGCCGCCGACGCCGATCACCGGGACGGCAGGGTCGGAACGATCCACGGAGATGCTCAGCGGGGTCGCCTCGGACCTTCTGCGTTGAGGAACCACCATCACGCCTTTCCGCACGCTGCCGGTCGGGCAGGGATGCCTGGATCGTAACAACAGCGGCACCGCCCCGCTGGGCGCGCGCGGGCCGGCCCAGCAGCGTCGGCTGGGTGGCGGTACCGGCATACCGGCGTAGTGTGGGGCGAAGAGATGTGGCCACAGGCGCCGTGCGGCGCCCCGGGGGTGCCGACGAGGAGAGTGGGGCTCAGCTGGTGACTGCTGCCGACGTCAGGGGTGCCGACCCGGGCGACGGACGGATCTCCACGCCGAGTGCCGCACGGGTCCCGGCGTGGTCCGCCGCCGCTGCGGCGACGCCTGCCCTGCCGCCGCTGGCAGCCGACCGCGGCCCCGCCGTCCCGGACTGGTCCGAGGTCGTCGAGCACTTCCGGGAGGGCCTTGTCGTCTGCGACGCCGACGGTGTCGTGCGGCACGTGAGCCCCGTCGCGGAGCGCCTGGTCCCCGAGGTGACCGCCGGCGAGCTGCTCGCCGCGGCGGGCGTGGACGCGCTGCGCGGCGACGGCCCGGCGGAGTTCACCCACCATGGGCGACGGCTGCGCGTACGGCCGGTCGCGCTGTCCGGTCACCGGCGCTGCTGGTACGTCGAGGACGTCACCGAGAGCGTCAGCCGGGCCGACGCGCTGCTGGCCGAGCGGGCCCGCTCGGCGTTCCTCGCCGTGGTCGGCGAGAAGCTCGGCAATCCGCTGCACCCCGACCGGGCGGCCGCGGCCGTGGTCCGCCTCGCCGTACCGACGGCGGCCGACGTGGCGGTCCTGGTGCTCGCCCCCCGCTCCGGCCGGTCCCGGTGGTGGCGGGCGGTACGCGCCGACGACCAGGCGCCCGTGGTGGACAGCGGCGTGCTGCCCGCCCCGGCGCTGCCCGTGGCCATCGAGGCCGGCCTGTCCGGCGCCGAGCCGCACGAGCTGGACTGGCTGGTCGAGCAGGCCGCGGAGGCGGGTTGGCTGCCCGGTCTGGACACCTCCGGCGCCGTCGCCCGGGTGGTGCCGCTGCCCGGCCGGGATGCGCCGGCCGGCGCGCTGCTGGTGGCCCGCCGCGCCGACCGCTGGTACGACGAGGCCGATGTGGACCTGATCCGCGCGTTCGCGGCACGGGCCGGCGCGGCGCTGACCACCGCTCTGCTCTACCGCGACCAGGCCGAGGTCGCCGACACGCTGCAGGCCAGCCTGCTGCCGGTCGAGCCGGCTCCCGCGACCGGCGTGCAGTGGGGCACCGCGTACCGGCCCGCGCAGGCCGGCCGGCGCATCGGCGGCGACTTCTACGGTTCGCACCAGCTCACCGACGGCGGGTCGGTCTTCTTTCTCGGTGACGTGTCGGGCAAGGGCGTGGAGGCGGCCGTCTTCACCGGCCAGCTGCGCCAGTGCCTGCAGGCGCTGCACCGGGTCGAGAGCCAGCCCGGGCGGCTGCTGAAGCTGCTCAACGACGCGCTGCTGGAGACCACCCAGGCACACGGGCAGGGCCGGTTCGCCACCATGGTCCTCGGCGTGGCGCGTCCGCACCGCGACGGCGGCCAGACCCTGACCCTGGCCGGTGGCGGGCACCTGCCCCCGCTGGTGCTGCGGGAGTCCGGTGACGTCGAGGTGGTGCCGTTGCGCGGCATGCTGATCGGCGTTGTGCCCGATCCCCGCATCGGCGAGGTCACCGTGCGCCTGGCGCCGGGGGAGACCTGCCTCTTCTACAGCGACGGCGTGACCGAGGCGCGGGGCGGCCGGCGCGGCGACGAGCAGTTCGGCGCCGAGCGGCTGCTCAACGCCGTGGCCGGCTGTAACCGGATGCCGGCGCCCGCGCTGGCCGAACGGGTCGAGCAGGTGACCTGTGACTGGCTCGCGCACGGCGACCACGACGACATAGCGGTGCTGGCGCTGCGGGCGACCGGCCCGGCCGGGCGGGCGCCCCGGCACCTGCACGCGGTGCCGGAACCGGCCGCGGCGGAGCTGACGAGGGAGTGGTCCGCGTGACAGTGCCGACTGTCGGGGTCGATGCGGGTCACGCCTTCGCCCGCTACCTGGAGTGCCTGGCCGACGCGGACGAGTCCGCCGCCGTGGCGGTGGCCCTGGGGCTCCTGGAGGCGGGCGTGCCCGCCGAGCGGGTGCTGCTCGACCTGGTCGCGCCGGCGCAGGCCGAGGTGGGCGAACGGTGGGCGCGCAACGAGTGGAGCGTCGCCGAGGAGCACGCCGCCACGCACATCAGCGAGCGGGTGGTGGCGGCGGTGGCCGCGTACGCCGATCCCCGGCCGACGCGGGGACGGATCGTGATGGCCTGCATGGACGGCGAGTGGCACGCGCTGCCGGCCCGGCTGGTGGCCGAGGTGCTGCGGTTGCGCGGCTGGCAGGTCGTCTTCCTCGGCGCCAGCGTGCCCGCCGCCCACCTGGTCTCCTACCTGCACCGTTACGACGCGGAGGCGGTGGCGCTGGCCTGCGCGCTGCCGATGCGGCTGCCGCACGCCCACCGGATGGTGGAGGCGTGCCGCCGCTCTGACGTGCCGGTGGTGGTGGGTGGCCGGGGCTTCGGCGAGGACGGCCGCTGGGCGCGTGTGCTGGGTGTGCCGTGGGCGCCGGACGCGCCGGCCGCGGCCGACCTGGTGGCCGACGAGCGGGCGCTGCGTGCGGCGCCGCCGGCCCGGCTGGACCACCTGGCCGACGACGAGTACGCCAGCCTGGTCAAGCGGCGCGGCGAGTTGATCGACAGCGCCCTGGCCGACCTGCGGGAGCGGGTGCCGTCGGTGTCCGGCTATACCCCGGCGCAGCTCGACTCCACGATCAGCGACCTCGGTTACATCGTGGACTTCCTGGCCGCCGCGCTCTATGTGGACGACGGGACGCTGTTCACCGCGTTCGTCGAGTGGCTGGTGGAGATCCTGGTCAGCCGCGGGGTGCCGGCGGGGGCGGTCGGCCTGACGCTGGAGCACTATGGACAGCAGTTGCGCGACTTCCCGCGCGCGGCCGGTTTCCTCGACCGGTCCCGGGCTCTGGTCGGCGGCCTGTCTGCGGCGGGCCGCTGACGGCACCCGGATGGGCCGTCCCATATACTTGCACTACTGCAAGCGTTCGCCTGCGGTGGGGAGCGAGGGGGGCCAGAGTGACGTTCACCGTCACGTACGCCCAGCGGGACGGGGGCGGCGTCTGCCTCCGGCTCGCCGGTGAGCTCGACCTGGGCACGGCCCCCGAGCTGAACTCGGCGATCGACCGGCTGATCGCCGAGGGGCAGCGCGAGCTGCTGCTCGACCTCGCCGAGCTGACCTTCTGCGACTCCACCGGCATCGCCGCCTTCGTGCGCGGGGACAATCTCGTCGCCGCCGACGGCGGCTGGCTGCGCCTGACCGGGGCGACCGGCCGGGTGGCCCGGGTGCTGCAGGTGACCGGGCTGGCCGAGGTGCTCCGGTACGCCCGTGACACCGTCGACCCGGCCGCGCCGGCCGCCTCCTGATCCGGTACATTTCCCCGCCAGCAACCGGCCGTGCGGCCGGCCGCCCTCCTCGAGACAAGCAGGTAAGACGATGGGTCAGAGCAGCCCGAGCCCGGTTCGCATCCTGGTGGTGGACGACGATCCGGGTGACGTCCTGATGATCGAGGAGGCGCTCGCCGACTCCGACGTCGACAAGGTCATCGACGTGGTCGCCGACGGTCAGGAGGCGATGGAGTTCCTCCGGCGCGAGGGCCGGCACGCCGAGGCGCAGCGTCCGGACGTGATCCTGCTGGACCTGAACATGCCCCGGATGGACGGGCGGCAGGTGCTGGGCGAGGTCAAGGGCGACGAGAGCCTGCGGACCATCCCGATCGTGGTGCTGACCACCTCCAACGCCGACACCGACGTGGTCAGCAGCTACACGTTGCAGGCCAACGCGTACGTGACCAAGCCGATCGACCTGGACGACTTCAACGACGTGGTACGCCGTATCGACGAGTTCTTCGGCCGGGTGGTCGTGCTCCCGAAGCACCAGTAGGTGCGGGAAGTCCGGGCCTCCGCATCCTGAACATTTTGTGGGAACGGCCCCGCCCGTGAGCGACCGGCCCGCAGGATCGGCAGTGGGGACGAACACCGGCTGCCTGGGGGGCGACGCATGAGGTTCTCGGTGGTGGAGACCGGATACGACAGGCGTCAGGTGGATTCCTGCCTCGACGAGCTGAGCCTGCGGCTGGGGCGGCTGGCGGCGCGGGCGGAGGGCGCCGCCGGGGCCGGCCGGGAGTGGGATCAGATCCGGTCCGACGCCCTGCACCTGTGCGACTTCCTCCACCGGCGGACCGCGCCGGTCGAGGGCCCGGAGGCGGCCCGCCCGTCGCCGGCCGAGCGGGAGGCCGCCGAGCTGCTGGCCACCGCCCGCGCCGAGCTGGAGGCCGCCCGCGAGGAGGCCCGCCGGTTGCGGGAGGAGGCGTACGCCGACGCTCTGCGGGCCCGCCGCGAGTTCGAGGCGGCCCTGCTGGCACGGCGTCGCCGCGAGTCCCGGGTGGACGAGATCCTGGCCGGCGCGCGCGGCGAGCGGGTGCCGGTGGACACCCCGACCGCCGCCGCGGGCGTGCGGCCCGGCGCCGCCTGACCGGTCCGGGTCAGGTCAGCGCCGCCACGATCGTCGCGGCCCGGTCCTCGTGCCGGGCGTACGCGTCCGGGTACGCGGACACCTGCACCGCCTGGGCGGCGGCGGTGACGCTCATGTCCGCCCAGCCGGGCACCTCGCGCAGGGCGGTGTAGAAGGCGCGGGCCGCGTACGAGGGTCGCATGAGCTGGGCGACGGTGCCCCAGCCGCTGCTGGGGCGCTGCTGGAACAGCCCGACCGAGTCGTGGTCGGAGCCGCTGCCCTGGTGCGGGTGGTCGAAGGACTCCGGGAGCACGTCGCTGGCCAGGTTGTAGAGGTTGCTCTCCTGCATCGCGGTGGCCACCGCCACGACGAGTGCCCGGCGGGGCATGCCCATGTCCCGCCCCACGTCCACGATGATCTTCGCGTTGTTCATCTGCCGCTGGTCCAGCCCGGCGACCGGCCGCGGGTTCTTCGGGCGGGCGGGCTTGCGCGGCGGCTTCTTCGTCGACGCGGCCGGGCTCGGCGTGGCGGCCGGGGCGGGCAGGGCCGGCGCCGCGGCGACAGGTGGCGCGAGGCGGGTGAAGTCGCGGGAGGCCCGCTGCTCGGCGGCGGCCCGGTCGGCGACCGCCTCGTGCACGTCCAGCCGCGCGGGGCCGGTCTCGCCGACGCCTGCTACGCCGATCAGGCCGAGGCAACAGGTGACACCGGTGGCCACCGCGATCCGGCCCGGTACGGAGCGGGCCGGGCCGCGCCGGGGCTGCTCCGGGGCGCGGTGACGCCCCACTCTCCGTTCGGCTGATGCCGGGTCAATCGTTCGGCGAACCGGGCGGTTGGCGGGCAACGGCTGGTGGGAGGGGTGGTCGGGAGGCACCCGCCGAGGCTAGAGAGCTTCCGGACCGTTGCCATCGGGGTGATTGGTGGCATGCGCCACAATCTGCCGGATTCGCGGCCGACAATTCACTCGGCCGATCACCAAGCAAGCGAACCTCGCGTACCCGGAACATGCCTCATGTCGGTTTAAGGCCGGGAAAGCGGACGCGAGCACGAGCAACCCGGGCCACGCGCCGCCCTCCACCGTTCGGAGGAGGGCAGGCTGGTCGAGCAGCCCCGCCGGTGCGGCGGTCCGCCGACCGGAAGCATCGACCGCCCCGGATGGCGGCGACCGCTGTGGATCATGGCGAGGCCCCGGCACGGTGACCCGGGCGCTCGTTACGATTCCGACGGTGACCGAGCAGAAGGCCGACGAGCGTGGCCCCGGAGAGCCGTCCGGCCGCCGGAGGCGGCGCGGACTCGTCGTCATCGCCTGCGCCGGGCTGCTCGCGGCGCTGCTCGCCGGCCATCGGGCGGTGCCGAACGTGCACGGGCTGGGCAGCCTGCTGGACAGCGCCGTTCCGCTGCTCGGCCTCGGCGTACCGGTGCTCGCGCTCGTGGCGCTGCTGCGCCGCTCCCGCCCGGCGCTGCTGGCGGTGCTGCTGCCGGCGCTGGTCTGGGCCGGCCTGTACGGGCGCGCGTGGCTGCCCCCGGCGGCCGGCGCGGCGGGCGCCTCGGTGCGGGTGGCCAGCCAGAACCTGCGCGTGGGCAACCCCGACCCGGCCGCCACGGTGGGCGCGCTCGCCGGCGACGGACCGGACCTGATCGGGCTCCAGGAGGTCGCCGACGGCGACCGGGTGGCGCCGGTCCTCGCCGGCCGGTACCCGCACCGCGCGGTGGTGTCGACGGTCGCGCTGTGGAGCCGGTGGCCGATCCGGGAGGCGCACGGCATCGACACCGGGCTGGGCTGGGACCGCGCGCTGCGCGCCGTGGTGGCCGCCCCCCGGGGCGACCTGACCGTGTACGTCGTCCACCTCGGCTCCGCGCGCGCCGGGCACACCGCCACCCGGGACCAGACCGTCGCCGCGCTGGCCGACGCCGTACGCGCCGACCCGGCGGAGCGGCTGGTGGTGCTCGGCGACCTGAACACCGCCACCACCGACCGGGTCTTCGACCCGCTGACCCGGCTGCTGCGCGACGCTCAGGCCGAGGCCGGGCAGGGATTCGGCTTCACCTGGCCGGCGGAGCTACCGGTGACCCGACCGGACCACGTCCTCTACCGGGGACTCACCCCCACCACTGCCGGGGTGCTGCACACCCCGGACAGCGACCACCGCGCGGTGACCGCTGGCTTCCGCTGGTGAGCGCTCAGTGCCGGCCGTTCTCCGCCGGGGTCACCGTGAGCCGGTGCCGGCTCGGGTCGCCGCTGGAGAACGGCCAGAGCCGGTCGGCGTACGCGACCAGGTCGGCCAGCTGATCCCGGGTCAGTCCCGCCGAGGAGATCTCGGCGTGCACGTCGGCCCGGTAACGGCCGTCGTCGTCGCGGCCCAGTTTCGCCTCTGCGGTCACCTGCACGGTGTGCGCCTCGTCGGTGATCTCCCCGGCCGCCTCCACAGCCGCGTGGTGCAGGCAGGAGGCGAACGCCGCGGCCAGGAGCTGCTCCGGCGTCAGACCGGTGCAGTGCGGCGCCAGCGGGGACGCCAGGGCGGAGGAGAGACCGCCGTCGTCGGTGCGTACGTGACCGCCCGCCGCGGTCGCCGTGGCCGTCTCGGCCAGCCAGGAACTCGGATCCGGCATCGCGTTCCTCCCGTCACTCACCGGACCGCGTTCCCGGACCCCGAGCAGCGAAACCGCGCCCGGGTGGGCAGTAGGAGCGCTCAGCCGACCCGGCCGCTCGGCGCGGCGTCGACGGCCATCGCCTCGGTGGCCTCGGCGGCCGCCCGGCTGGTCCACGGCGAGACCTGCTCCGCGCGCTGGCGGGGCAGCACCGCGCTCATCGGCACGTACACCCGGGCGTCCACCGCCTCGGCCAGCAGCAGCGCGGCCATCGGGCTGGTCGGCCGGGCCGCCGGGTCGGCGTCGAGGCAGCTGCGGCACAGGTCGGCCACCTCGGGCGGCAGCCCGGGAACGTCGGGCAGCGGCCGGGGCTCGGGCCGGCGTCCCCCCGGCCCGAGCAGCCGGGTGGTGCTGTCCGCCTCGTACGGCAGGTGACCGGTGAGGCAGTAGTAGAGCAGCACGCCGAGGGCGTACATGTCGGCGGCCGGGGTGGCGGGCTGCCGGTCGAGCTGCTCCGGCGCCAGATAGGCGGGGGTGCCCACCACCACGCCGTCCGGAGTGTGGTCCGGCGCGCCGGCCGGGGTGGCGATACCGAAGTCGAGCACCTTCACCCCGCACGGGGTGAGGATCACGTTCGCGGGCTTCACGTCCCGGTGCACGATGCCGTGCGCGTGCGCGGCCGCGAGCGCGGCGCACACCTCAGCGCAGACCCGCGCCGCGATCCGCCAGTCCAGCGGCCCCGCGCGCAGGTGCGCGGCGAGCGTCTCGCCCTCGGCCAGCTCCATCACGATGTACGGCGCCGGCCGGCCGTCGGGCAGCGTGGCGGTGCCGAAGTCGTGCACGCTCGCGACGTTCGGGTGCACCAGGCGAGCCGCCGAGCGCGCCTCGGCCCGGATCCGCTCCACCGAGCCGGCCTCGCCGTCGAGCCGGGGCGAGATCAGCTTCACCGCGACGGTCCGGTCCAGCACACGGTCGTGCGCCCGCCAGACCTCCGACATGCCACCCAGGCCGGCCCGCTGTTCGAGCTCGTACCGCCCGCCCAGCGTCCGCATCGCCCACTCCTCGCCTCGTCCGGTGTGCCCTCCGGTCCCGCTACCCGGCCCCGGAGCTGTGCAAACCGGCGGGGGTTTCCATTCCGGCGGGGTAGCTTCGCGGCGAGGGGTCGACACAGGGAGGACAGCGGTGGCTTCGGTGCGCGTACGGTTCGTCGGCGGTCCGGCCGACGAGCTGACCCGGGACCTGCCCGCGGGGCCGGACGGCGGGCCACCGCCCCGGTGGGTGCTGCGGCATCCCGAGGAGCCGGCCGAGGGGGTGGCCGACCACCTCTACGAACGCGACGAGCACGCCGCGGCGGGCGGCTGGACCATGCGGTACGTGCACACGTTCCCGTTCGGCGCGACCGAGTGAGGCTCAGCCCGCCCGGACGCCGGTGGTGCCGAGGATGACCGAGGCGACCAGCTCCGGATCGTCGTGCATCGGCACGTGGCCGCAGCCGGGCAGGTCCAGGTGCCGCGCGGCGGGCAGCCGGGTACGCGCCAGCGCCGCCTGCCGGTAGGGCAGGATCCGGTCCCGGGTGCCCCATGCCACGGTGACCGGCACCGTCGGCGCGCCCGCGTAGGCGTACCCCCGGCCGGCGCGCGCGACGGCGCGGAACGCCCGCGCCTGGCGCAGCGCGCGGGCGTCGGCGACCGCGTCGTCGAGGGTCATCCGGTTGGGCCGGGCCAGGATCATGCCCATCGCCAGCATCCGCAGCGCGGGCGCGGCGAACAGGCGGCGCAGCACCGGCTCGGGCAGCCGGGCCGCGTTGCGGTGCAGGGCGAGCACGGTCAGCGCCCAGCGCAGCTCGCGGGCGGTGCAGAAGCCGGCCGGGGACAGCGCGGTGGCCGAGGAGACCGCGCCGAGCGCGGCGAGTTCCAGCGCGATCGCCCCGCCGAGGCTGTTGCCCGCGACGTGCGGGCGCTCCAGCCCGAACGCGGCGAACAGCTCGACCATGGCCGCGGTCAGGCCGGGCATGTCGGCGGGCAGCCCGGTGGCGGGCACCGGGGAGCGGCCGAAGCCCGGCAGGTCGACGGCTATCACGTCGTGCGCCTGGCGGCCGGTACCGGTCTCTTATAC
>NZ_JAGPXP010000048.1:0-29188 GCF_018070485.1 Micromonospora sp. C41
GTGACCTCGTCGGCGAACGACGACAGCTGGTCCACCATCGTGTTGACAGTCGACTTCAGCTCCAGGATCTCGCCCCGGGCGTCCACGGTGATCTTCTGCGACAGGTCACCCTTCGCCACCGCTGTGGTGACCGAGGCGATGTTCCGCACCTGGCTGGTCAGGTTCGACGCCATCGAGTTCACGTTGTCGGTCAGATCCCGCCACGTACCGGAGACGCCCTTGACCTGGGCCTGACCACCCAGCTTGCCCTCGGTGCCCACCTCACGCGCCACGCGCGTGACCTCGTCCGCGAACGACGAGAGCTGGTCCACCATCGTGTTGACGGTGTTCTTCAGCTCCAGGATCTCGCCCTGCGCGTCCACGGTGATCTTCTGACCCAGGTCGCCCTTGGCCACCGCTGTGGAGACCTGGGAGATGTTGCGCACCTGGCTGGTCAGGTTGCCGGCGAGCTGGTTCACGTTCTCGGTGAGGTCCCGCCAGGTGCCGGAGACGCCGCGCACCTGCGCCTGGCCGCCCAGCTTGCCCTCGATGCCCACCTCGCGCGCCACCCGCGTGACCTCGTCGGCGAACGACGACAGCTGGTCCACCATCGTGTTGACGGTGTCCTTCAGCTCCAGGATCTCGCCCTGCGCGGCCACCGTGATCTTCTGCGACAGGTCACCCTTGGCCACCGCCGTCGACACCTGGGCGATGTTGCGCACCTGCGCGGTCAGGTTCGACGCCATCGAGTTGACGTTGTCGGTCAGGTCCTTCCAGGTGCCGGCCACGCCCGGCACCTCGGCCTGGCCGCCCAGCTTGCCCTCGGTGCCCACCTCACGGGCCACCCGGGTCACCTGCTCGGCGAACAGCCGCAGCGTGTCGGTGAGCGAGTTCATCGTGTCGGCCAGCTCGGCCACCTCGCCGCGCGCACCGACCGTGATCTTCTGCGACAGGTCGCCCTTCGCGACGGCGGTCGCCACCTGCGAGATCGACCGCACCTGGCCGGTGAGGTTCGACGCCATGGTGTTCACCGAGTCGGTGAGGTCCTTCCAGGTGCCGGCCACGCCACGCACGTCGGCCTGGCCGCCCAGCTTGCCCTCGGTGCCCACCTCACGGGCCACCCGCGTCACCTCGTCGGCGAACGACGACAGCTGGTCCACCATCGTGTTCACCGTGCGGCCGATGCGCAGATACTCACCCCGGAGCGGACGACCGTCTATCTCCAGCGCCATGTGCTGGGAGAGGTCACCGTCGGCGACCGCCACGATCACCCGGGCGATCTCCGTGGTGGGCCGGCCCAGGTCGTCGATGAGCGAGTTGACCGCCCGCTGCCCCTCCGCCCAGGAGCCGTCCAGGCCCTCGTCGTCCAGGCGCTCGGTGAGCCGGCCGTCGCGGCCGACGATCCGGCTGATCCGGCGCAGGTCCAGGTGCTGCCGCTCCTGCAACGACACCACGTCGTTGAAGGCGTCGGCGACCTCACCGGGCAGTCCGGCCCGGCGCGGCAGGCGTACCCGCAGGTCACCGTGCGCCACCCGGCGCAACGCGTCGACCAGCTCGCCGAGGAGCACCTCGTGGTCGGGCGCGGACGGGTCCGCGGTCACCGACTGTTTTGCCGTGGTCATGGTTCCTCGCTCCGCTCGGGCTCGTGCCGTCACGCGGCCATCCCATCATTCTGCCGCGCGATCCGTCGAGGTCACGGCGTGCAACCGCGCGTCACGCGCCGTATCCGCCCGACTGGCCGGTTCGCCGGACCCTTGGCACCCGGGGCCGGACCGGTGGAGGATACGGAGGTGTCAGCGGAGGCGGGGGCCACTCGGAGCGGCGGTGCGGACGAGCACGTCCGCCGCGTCCGCCTCCCCGCAGACCGCCGCACCCCGGCGGCGGCCCGCGCGGTGGTACGCACCATGCTGCTCGAAGCGCGGCTGCCCGAACTGCTGAACGAGGCGCTGCTGCTCACCACCGAGCTGACCACGAACGCCGTCGAACACGCACGCACCGAACTGGACATCGAGGTCGAAGCCGACCCGAACGGCCTCACCGTCACCGTCACCGACTTCGCCTCCGGACCCGTCGACGAACTGATCGTCGGCGTGCGCAACACCACCTCCGACATCACCGAAGTGGCCGCGCGGGGACGCGGACTGCTGCTCGTCGACCACTTCTCCAGCCGGTGGGGCACCACGTACCTGCCCACCGGCAAGGGCGTCTGGTTCCGCCTCGACCGGCCCGGCCCCGGCGGCCCCGCCCGCCCGTCGGCCGGCCCACCGCCGGTGACCGAGCCGGAACGGACCGGCAACGGTACGCCCAGCGCCGCCGCGATGAGCGAGTTGATGCAGATCACCCCCGACCCGTACGCCGACGAGCCACTGCCCGAGTTCGCGACCGCCCTGCTGAGCCGGGTCGGCGAGATGGTCGGCGCCGCCGGTGGCACGGTCCGGCTGGACCGGGGCGACGGGCTCGGCACCCAGGTGTTCGCCCGGTACGGCCGGCACCCGCGTGAGGGCAACGAACTGCTGCGCGTACCGCTCGCCGTGCACCGCCCGTACACCGGTGAGCTGGAACTGGACGCGGCACCCTCCACGTACGCGCGGCCGCTGGCGGTGCTGGCCGCCGAGCGGCTGTCGCTGCACCTGGAGAACGACCGGCTGCGCCGCGCCGACGTACGCCGGTCCACCTGGCTGACGTTCCTCGCCGAGGCCAGCGAACTGCTCGCCCAGTCGCTGGACGTCGAACTGACCATGGCGCTCATCCCGCAGCTCGTGGTGCCCCGGCTCGGCCAGTGGTGCGCCGTGCACACCGCCGACGAGTGGGGGCGGCTGCGTCTCGCCGCGTCCAGCCACGCCGACGAGGCCATGCTGCCGCAGCTGCACCGGATCCTCCAGGAGACCGGCCCGGACTCGATCCAGTCCCGGCTGCGCGAGGCGTCCCGCAACGCCGCCCAGGTGCCGCTCGGCGGACCGATGGAGGGTTTCGCCGTACCGCTGATCGCCCGTGGCCAGCGGCTCGGCACCCTCGCCGTGGGCCGGCACCAGCGGCACCGGCACGACCCGGACGAGGTCTCGGTGCTGGAGGACGTGGCCCGCCGCGCCGCCCTCGCCATCGAGAACGCGCGCATCCACGCCGAACGCCGCCGGGTCGCCCAGACGCTCCAGCAGTCCCTGCTGCCGCCGGTGCTCCCGGTGGTCGAGGGCATCGGCTTCGCCGCCGAGTACGTCCCGACCGGCGACGACGCGGAGGTCGGCGGCGACTTCTACGACGTGGTCCCGCTGCCGGACGGCCGCTGGCTCGTGGTGGTCGGCGACGTATCCGGCAAGGGCGTGCAGGCCGCCGCCGTGACCGGCCTGGTCCGGGACGTGATCCGGGTCCTCGTCGGCGACGGCAAACCGCTGCCCGAGGTGCTCAGCCGGCTCAACGAGACGCTCGTCGAGCGCGGCGGCGGACGCTACTGCACGCTGGCGCTGGCGGCCGTCTCACCCGGCGACGGCGACCAGCTCGACGTCTCGCTGCACCTGGCCGGCCACGACCGCCCGGTGCTGCTGCACGGCGGGGGCGGCGCCACCTTCGTCGGCACCGGCGGTACGGCGCTGGGCCTGCTCGACACCATCACCACGCCGACCGCCGAGCTGGCGCTCAAACCCGGCGACGCGCTGATCTTCTACACCGACGGGGTCACCGAGCGGCGGCGCGGACGCGAGCTGTTCGGCACCGAACGGCTGCGCGAGTCGGCGGCGCCGCTGGCCGGGTACTCGGCCGACGTGGTGGCCGCCCGGCTGCGCGCGGCGACGATCGCCTTCTCGGTGGAGCCACCGCGCGACGACATAGCCGTCCTGGTCCTCCGAAACGACACCCCGTAGCCCTCTTCCCGCGCCCCGCCCACGGTTCCGACTCCGGTTCCGACTCCGGTTCCGACCCGGCGGTGATCAAGGAGTTTGTGGCTTGGGGAGGCGCGAAACGTGACACAAACTCCTTGATCACGACAGTGGTGGGGAGTGCGGGTTGTCGGTGGCGGGTGGGCGGCGCCAGCTCGCCGAAGTGGCGGCATCCGGCGCACGTGGACACAACCACCACCCCGAACTGGTGCCTGCCGCTGCCGCGCCCGCTGGGACGGGCGTCCTGTGTGGAGGCAGGTCGGGGTGCCGGGTGAGCAGGCCGAGGCGGGCCGGATTCAGAGACCACCGGGGAGGCGGCCGGGGGCCAGCCGGTGGTGCGGGTCCAGGTGGGCCTTGGCGCTGCGCAGGCGCGGCAACGCGGGCAGCTCGCCCCAGAGGTCCACGGCACGGCGCACCGCCGTCGGCGCGGCCACCACCACACACCGGCCCCGCCGGGCGATCAGCACGCTGCGGACGGCGGTGAGGATCGAGGCGACCCGCTCCGGCGGCAGCGCGCCGGGCAGGGCGGCGTGCACCGCGCCGCCGCCGGCCGAGCCGCGTACCGGCACGGGGGTGCCGGCGGCGTCGCGCAGCGCGTAGACGGCGGCGTGCAGGTCGTTGATCGGCACCTCGATGCGCAGCGCGGTGTCTCCGGGCGCGAAGGGATAGCGCCCCCACCACTCCGGCGCGTGGTGGCTGACCATCGCCGGGGCGCCGAGCACGGCGGTGAGCCGTTCGGCCCGCTCGGTCACGTCGGCCGGGCCGCCCTCCAGGAGCACCACCAGGCTGCCCGCCGCGGGCCGGCCGGTCACGGCCGGGTGATCGGGGCGGTTGATCACCGACGGGTGCGTGGCCGGAATCCGGCGACGGGGCAACGGCACCGGCACGGGCAGGTCCAACTCGACGGCGGCCGGGCCGACGCCGGACGCCAGTACGGCACGGACCAGGTCGTGCACCTCCAGCGGGGTCCAGACCGGACGGGACACCCAGACCCGGCTCGCGGGCACGGCCTGCACCCGCATGGTGGCCGAGACCAGCACGCCGAGCCCGCCCTGCGAGCCGCAGAGCAGCCGTGCCACGTCCAGCCCGGGCATCCCACCCCGACCGAGGATCGCATCGCCACCACCGCGACCCGGACCTCCGTCGGCACCGGCATCGGCCGCCGGAGCGCGTCCGCCCGGACGGCCACCGCCAACACCCGGGGCGGCCCGGCCGAACGCCTCCGTGCCGGACTCGCCGACGCTCACCAACTCGCCGTCGGCGTCGAGATAGCGCACGCCGATGAGCTGGGCGCACGGGCTGCCGTGCCGGTGCCGCAGCGGACCGGACTCGTCGGCGGCGAGCACCCCGCCGAGCGTCGCGCCCGGCGAGGGCGCGTCGACGGGCAGCCGCCGGTTGGTGCGCGCCAGCGTGGCCTGGACGGCGCGCAGCGGCGTACCGGCGCCGATCTCGGCCACCGCCGCGGCATGCGGCTCGTGCCAGACGCCGGCGAGGCGGCCGGTGTCGAGCATGATGTCCACCTGCGCCGGAGCGGCGCCCCAGTCGATCTTCGTGCCGGCGCCGCGGGGCACCACTGTCAGGTCGTACGCCGCGGCCAGCCGCAACACCTCGGCGGCGGCGTGCGGGCCGCCCGGCACGGCCACCCAGCGGGCGGTACGCCCGGCCACCTCGTCGGCCGGGCCGGCGAAGCGGGCGAACGGCGAACCACAGATCTCCGCCAGCTTCCGGGTGATGTCGAGGGCTCCGGGTCGGTTGGTGGAACGAGCTGCATCCGCCATGGCGCTTATCGTACACATGTTCGAAAGCCCTGGCGGCGAGTCGCCGGATTCGCGCGGCGGGCGGCCCCGGCGGCGGTCCGGCGCCCGGTAACGTGGCGCCGTGACCGAAACCCCACTGCCCGTCGCCAAGCGCGTCCCGACCGAGCGCGTCCATCACGGTGACACAGTCCTCGACGAGTACGCCTGGCTCGCCGCCAAGGACGACCCGGACACGATCGCCTACCTGGACGCCGAGAACGCGTACACCGAGGCGCGCACCGCCCACCTGGCCGAGTTGCGCGCGGAGCTGTTCGAGGAGACGCGCCGGCGCACCCAGGAGACCGACCTGTCGGTGCCGACCCGCAAGGACGGTCACTGGTACTACACCCGCACCGTCGAGGGGCAGCAGTACGGCGTGCACTGCCGCCGCGCGGTCCGCCCCGGCGAGACCGCGCCCCCGGTCAGCGCCGACGGCGCGCCGCTCGACGGCGAGGAGGTGCTGCTCGACGGCAACCATCTCGCCGAGGGGCACGACTTCTTCTCGCTCGGCGCGTTCGACGTCAGCCCGGACGGCCGCTGGCTGGCCTACTCCACCGACTTCTCCGGCGACGAGCGCTTCACGCTGCGGATCAAGGACCTGACCACCGGCGAGTCGCTGCCGGACGAGGTGCCGGACACGTTCTACGGCACGGCGTGGTCGAGCGACGCCTCGACGCTGTTCTACGTGACGGTGGACGAGGCGTGGCGGCCGAACCGGGTCTGGCGGCACACCGTCGGCACGTCGTCCACCGAGGACGTGGTGGTCTACCAGGAGGACGACGAGCGGTTCTGGGTCGGCGTCGAGCTGACCCGCTCCGAGCGCTTCGTGGTGATCGACATCCACAGCAAGATCACCAGCGAGGTGCGGGTGATCCCGGCCGCCAACCCGACCGGCGAGCCCGCCGTCGTGGCCCCGCGGCGTCAGGGCATCGAGTACGCGGTGGAGCACCACGGCCACCGCTTCCTGATCCTGCACAACGACGGCGCGGAGGACTTCGCGCTGGCGTACACCTCGGCGGACGCGCCGGGCGAGTGGACGCCGCTGATCCCGCACACGCCGGGCACCCGGCTGGAGGCGGTCGACGCGTTCGAGAACCACCTCGTGGTGTCGCTGCGGGCCAACGGACTGACCGGTCTGCGGGTGCTGCCGGTCGGCAGCGACGACAGCTGGGACATCGACTTCCCCGAGCCGATCTACAGCGTCGGGCTGGACGCGAACCCGGAGTACCGCACGAACGAGGTACGGCTGCGCTACACCTCGCTCGTCACCCCGGACTCGGTCTACGACTACGACCTGGTGACCCGGGAGCTGACGCTGCGGCGGCAGAAGCCGGTACGCCCCGGGCCGGACGGGCGGCCGTACGACCCGGCCGACTACGAGCAGCACCGGGACTGGGCGCTCGCCGACGACGGCACCCGGGTACCGATCTCGCTGGTCTGCCGCCGGGACACCCCGCGCGACGGCTCGGCGCCCGCCGTCATCTACGGCTACGGGTCGTACGAGGCGAGCATGGACCCGTGGTTCTCGATCGCCCGGCTGAGCCTGCTCGACCGCGGCGTGATCTTCGCGGTGGCGCACATCCGGGGCGGCGGCGAGCTGGGCCGGCGCTGGTACGACGAGGGCAAGCTGCTGGCGAAGAAGAACACGTTCACCGATTTCGTGGCCTGCGCCCGGCACCTGGTGAAGGCGGGCTGGACGGCGAGCGACCGGCTGGTCGCCCGGGGCGCGTCGGCCGGTGGCCTGCTGATGGGCGCGGTGGCGAACCTCGCCCCGGACGCGTTCACCGGGATCGTCGCGCAGGTGCCGTTCGTGGACGCGCTCACCTCGATCCTCGACCCGTCGCTGCCGTTGACGGTCACCGAGTGGGAGGAGTGGGGCAACCCGCTGGACGACCCCGAGGTGTACGCGTACATGAAGTCGTACACGCCGTACGAGAATGTGACCGCCGCCGACTACCCGGCCATCCTGGCGGTGACCAGCCTCAACGACACTCGCGTGCTCTATCACGAGCCGGCCAAGTGGATCGCCCGGCTGCGCGCGCTCGCGCCGGCCGGCGACTACCTGCTCAAGACCGAGATGGGCGCGGGCCACGGCGGGCCGAGCGGCCGGTACGACTCGTGGCGTGAGGAGGCGTTCGTCAACGCCTGGATCCTGGACCGCGTCGGCCGCGCGTGACGGGGTTCAGGCGGCCAGTGCCGCGGTGAGCACCTGCGGGTCGGCGTTGCCGCCGGTCACGACCGCGACGGTACGGCCGGCCGGCAGCTCGCCACTGTGGAAGAGCCGGGCGGCCAGGGCGACCGCGCCGCTCGGCTCGGCCACCAGTCGCGCGTCCCGGAGCAGCCAGCCGGTGGCCGCCATGATCTCGTCCTCGGTGACCGTGACGATGCCGTCGAGCCGGTCCCGCAGGTGGGCCAGCGTCAGCGCGGACAGGCTGGTCCGCAGCCCGTCGGCGCACGTCCGGTAGGTGCGTTCGACGTCCCAGACGACCACCTCACCGGCGGCGAGTGACTCCTGGGCGTCGGCGGCCAGCGCCGGCTCGACGCCGATCACGGCGGCGGACGGGCGCAGCGCCTTGACCGCAGTGGCCACGCCCGAGCCGAGCCCACCGCCGCCCACCGGCACCAGCACCACGTCCACGTCCGGCAGGTCGGTGACGATCTCCAGCCCGACGGTGCCCTGACCGGCGATGACCGCCGGGTGGTCGAACGGCGGCACCAGCGTCGCCCCGGTCCCGGCCACGATCCGCTCCGCCTCGGCGAGCCGCCGGGCCGGCGGCACCAGCCGTACGTCCGCGCCGAGAGCCCGCATCCGGGCCACCTTGACCTCCGGCGCCCCCTCGGGGACCACCACCGTGCAGGGCGCGCCGAGGGCGCGGGCCGCGTACGCCAGGGCTTGCCCGTGGTTTCCCGACGAGTGGGTGACCACCCCCCGGGCGCGGGTCGCGGGATCGAGCCGGGCCACCGCGTGGGTGGCGCCGCGCAGCTTGAACGACCCCACCGGTTGCAGGTTCTCCGGCTTGAGCCACAGCTGATCGTCCCAGAGCACCGGCACCAACGGGGTCCGCAGCACGGTACCGGCCACGTCCTCGGCGGCGGCGCGGATGTCGGCGATCGAGATCAGCTCCATCGCACCAACCTAGACTGCCGGCATGAGTGCGGAGGAGCCCTCGGCGGCGCGACGCGGACCGACCTGGCTGATCCTCGTGGTGGTGGCCGCCGCGCTCGTCGTCTGCTGCTGTTCGACGGTGATCGGGCTGGTCGTCGCCGGCTCCGCCGGGCTGCTCGGTCGCTGACCGCCGGGCCGGACGCCGGCCGTCCCGGCCCGGCGGGCGCCGCCGTCCGTGCCGCTCGCCGCCCCGTGCCGGCGAGCAAGCAACGTCAGCGGGTCCAGGCCGGGTTCCGTCCGGCCCGGCCGAGCAGCGCGTCCATGCTGGCCGGCGCCGCCTCGGTGGGCACCGGCGGGCCGAACGCGCCCATCTTCTGCCCCATGTCGCCCATCCGGTCCATGAACTCGTGCCCGGCCGACACCACGGCCGGATCCACTGTCAGCTCCTGGCCGGTGGCCCGGGACAGGTCCCACCCGTGCACCGTGAGGTCGATCAGCGCCATCGACCCGACGGTCTCCTGTGGGAGCCCCATGCCGGGTGACACGCCCTCCAGCGCGGCCGGGTCGGACCAGGCCTCGGTGAGCCGGGCCGTCTCGGTCGCGAACCGGTCACGCCAGCCCTCGGTCAGGTGATCGGTCTTGCCGGACCAGTCGACCTCTTCCCGGCGGGCCAGCGCCTGGAAGTTGACCACCACGTCGAACAGGTGCCCGAGCAGGTCGCGCACCGTGTAGTCGGGGCACGGGGTGGGCAGGCCGAGTTGCTCGTCGGAGATGCCGCGAACCACAGCGACCGTACGCGGCGCCGCGACGGCGAGCAGCTCACTAGTCTTCGTGCTCATAGGGGCAGCGTATGAGGGCGGTCTTGAAGAAATGCGACACGAACCTCGGCGTGACAACCGGGGCATCCTCGATCCGGGCCGGCTGCGGCAGCAGGTCCGGTTCCGGCGCCGGATGGCCGCCCCGGCGTTGCGCCGGTGGGTGGAGCACTACTGGTTGATCGACTGGGATCTGACCGAGCCGTTCGAGCAGCGGGTGGTGCCGCACCCCACCGTGAACGTGGTGTTCCAGGCGCAGGAGGGCGCGCCCGAGCAGGGCGAGATCGCCGGCGTCGACACCGGCCTGTTCGCCGTCACGCTGCACGGCGTCGGCCGGGTCTCCGGCGTCCAGTTCCGCCCGGGCGGCTTCCGGCCGTTCTGGCGGCGCCCGGTCGCCGAACTGACCGGCCGGCGCGTGCCGATCCCCGGCGGGCCGATCTGCCCGGGGACCGACGACGAGCGCTGCGCGAGGCTGGACGAGCTGCTGACCTCGTGGCCGCCGGTCGCGGATCCGCTCGCCGCGGAGGCCACCACGCTGGTCGAGGAGATCCGCGCCGACCGGACCGTGCTGCGGGTGACCGACTTCGCCCGGCGGCGCGGCGTCTCCGTCCGCCGGCTCCAGCGCCTCTTCCTCGACCACGTGGGCGTCGGTCCGAAGTGGGTGATCCGCCGCTACCGGCTCCAGGAGGCGATCGAACAGGCCGCCGCCGGGCCGCTGGACTGGTCGCGGGTCGCCGCCGATCTGGGGTACGCCGACCAGGCCCACCTGGTGCGCGAGTTCACCGCCGTCGCCGGGGTCTCGCCCGCGGCGTACGCCCGCTCGCTGGCGGCCCTGCGACCGTGACGCGGGCCAGGCCTGCCGAGCGCGGACCAACCCTCACTCCGTGCAGTTACGCACGGTGACAGTCGGCTCGATCGGCGGGCCTCGCCTCGCGCCGACTTTGCTCTGCAGCCACTGACGCAACGCACACCGACGGTGACGGTGGCGGTGCGACGCCGCCGACCATGGTCAACAGGAAGCGCCTGCTCAGGTGCCTGCTGCACCGATGGCTGCAGAGCAAAGTCGGCAGCAAGCCCACTCACTCGCCCGGCGGCGGCCGTGACGCAGCGTTACAGGCAGCTTAGCTACGGTACGTGATCGGGAACGCGCGTCAGCGGCGGCGGACCGCCACCACCGCAACGTCGTCCTGGATCTCCGGCGGCGCCAACTCGACCAGCAGCCGCTGGCAGAACTGGTCCAGGTCGTCGTCCACCCGGGCGGCGGCCACGCCGAGCGCCGCCATGCCGTCGTCGATGGTGGCGTCCCGCCGCTCGATCAGCCCGTCGGTGTAGAGCACGAGCGTCGCCCCGGCGGGAAGCACGAACTCCAGGTCGGGCGGGCGCGGCGCGCGCACCCCGAGCAGCGGCGCGGACTGCGCCACGAACTCGACCCGGCCGTCCCGGCTCAGCAACGCCGGCAGGTGCCCGGCGCTGGCCATCCGGACCAGCCCGGTCGACGGCTGGAGCAGCAGCACGCAGATGGTGGCCAGCTCATTCGGCAGCAGGTTGCGCATCAGCTCGTTGACCCGGTCCAGGATCACCCCGGGCTGATGGCCCTCGACCGCGTACGCCCGTACCGCGTGGCGCAGCTCGGCCATCACGGTGGCCGCGTGCAGCGAGTGCCCGGCCACGTCACCGATCGCCACCAGCAGGTGCCCGTCGAGCATCACCAGCTCGTAGAAGTCGCCGCCCACCTCGGTCTGCGCGCTCGCCGGCTCGTACCGCACGGCCAGGTCCAGGCCCACGACGTCGGGCAGCCGCTGCGGCAGCAGGCTGCGCTGCAACGTCACGGCGATCCGGTGCTCCTCGTCGAAGGACCGCTGCGCCTCCACCGCCGAGGCGACGGCCTGGGCGAGCTGCACCAGCACCGGCGTACGGACGGTCTGGGTGGCGGTCGGCACCACCACGTACAGCGGGGCGCGGTCCTCCCGCAGCCGGGAGGCGGCCACCGTCACCGTGTCCCCGTCCGGCCAGCCCGTCAGCGCCCAGTTGCCCGGGTCGTCGACCCGTACCCGGGTGCCGATCGGCACGCCGGTGTCGTCCACCACCCACGGCACGATCGTGGCCGGCGTGTGCGGGTCGACCGCCACCCCGGCCAGGCAGTCCCCGTCGAACGTCTCGGCGACCACCGCCGCGGGGGCCTTGAAGATCCGCGCCGCGCCGCTCGCTGCCGCCTCCAGCAGCCGGACGAAGTTCGGCGTCGCGTGCATCTCCACCGTGGCGTCGGCGAGCGCGGCGAGCCGCTCGGCGAGCTGCTCGGCACGCAGCCGGGCCTGGTAGTAGCGCAGCACCGCGTGCGCGGTGGCGACCAGTTCCTCCGGCTCGATCGGCTCGGCCAGGTAGGCGTCCGCGCCCCGGGTGAGACCCTGCGCCCGGTCGACCACGTCCACCGCGTGGGCTGAGACGTGGATGACCGGAATGTACGGGTGCGTCTCCTTGATCCGCTCGCACACCTCGAAGCCGCTCATGTCGGGCAGCCGCACGTCGAGCACCACGAGGTCGACGTGCTCACGGGCCACCCGGTCCAGCGCCTCCGTGCCGTTCTCCGCCTCCACGGTGACGAAACCGGCCCGGGTGAGCCAGTTCACCAGCAGGTACCGCTTGGGGCCGCTGTCGTCGACCACCAGCACGGTCACCGGCCCGCTGTCCACCGTCACGCTCCGCCCGCGGGAAGGACCACTGTGAACGTGCTGCCCCGGCCGGTTTCGCTCGTCAGCTCCAGCGTCCCGCCGAGCAGCGTGACCAGCCGCCGCGCGTACGGCAGGCCGAGCCCGGTGCCACCGACCCGCGTCGTGCCGGGCACCTGGTAGAACTCCTCGAAGACCCGCTCGTGCAGTTCGGGCGGGATGCCGACGCCGGTGTCGGTGACCGACAGCGTCCACTGCTCGCCCCGGCGCTCGGCGCGCAGGCGTACCTCGCCGCGCTCGGTGAACTTCAGGCCGTTGTGCAGCAGGTTGCGCAGCACCTGGGCGAGCAGCACCTCGTCCGAGCGGAGCGTCGCCGGGGCCGGGGGCTCCTCGACCACAAGCTCCACATCGGAGCGGACGGTGAGCGCCCGCAGCGTGCCGCGCAGCTGCCCGAACACCGCGCGCAGGTCGACCTCGGACCAGTCCGGCTCGATCCGGCCCGACTCCGCCTTCGCCAGGTCGAGCAGCTCGTTGACCAGCCCCAGCAGGTCACCGGCGGAGGACCGGATCAGCCCCACCTGGCGGGCCTGCTCGCCGGTGAGCGGGTCGGAGGCGGAGTCGGCCAGCAGCCGGGCCAGACCGATGATCGCGGTGACCGGCGCGCGCAGCTCGTGGCTGACGTTGGCGAGGAACCGGCTCTTCGACTCGCTCGCGGCCCGCAGCTGCGTGGACTTCTCCTCCAGCTCGGCGTAGAGCGCCACCACGCCCCGGTTGGTCTCCTCCAGCTCCTCGGTGAGCTGGTTGTAGAGCGCCATCACGCCCCGGTTGGTCTCCTGCAGTTCGGAGTTGAGCACCGCCAGCTCGTCGCGCTGACTGCGTACCTCGTCGAGGGCCGCGACGAGCTGGGAGTTCTGCGCGGCCAGCTCGTCCAGCGCGGAGCCCGGAGCACGCTCGGCCAGCTCGGCCCGGAGCCGGCCGGCGCGTTCCGGCGTCAGCTCCTCGGCGTGGTCGGGCACCCGTCTGGACATCCTCACGACGGTATCGCCCTCGACGGCCACGACCTGCAACGTGTCCACCAGACGCGCGACGGCGCCGGACTTCGGCTCGTACCGGCCGCCTGGCAGTGGACGCAACGGCGACAGGTCGACCTGGAGGATCCGGCGGCCCACGGCGTCCCGGTCGAGAGCGAACATGACGTCCGCGCCGTCGGCGCCGCTCAACAACTCCCGGGCCACCTCGCTGAGCGCGGTGGCGATCCGCACCTGGTCCTGGTGTTCCAGCCCGACCGCCGCGGCCACCTCGCGGCCGCGCTGCCGAACCAGAAAGATGTCCTGCTCGACCCGGAGCGCGAGGTGCAGAAGGGGTTCGGTCATGCCGCCCCCCGCGCGACCAGCACGCAGGCGTCGTCGCGACGGATGCCGGCGTCACGCAGCAGCGTCGCGGCCGCCAGCAACGGGTTGCGCCCGGCCAGCCCGGGGTAGTCGTCCAGGTCCCAGCGATCCACCACCCCGTCACTGTGCATGACCAGGGTGGAGTCATGCGAGAAGGGGTAGTCGTACCCGCGGATCGCCGGACGCTGGTGCCCGGCGATGCCCGGCAGCGAGACGAGCCCGCGCCGCCGCTCGCCCGGCGCGACGATCATCGCGGCGATGTTGCCCAGGCCGGCGAAGCGGAGCAGTCCGGCGGCGGGATCCGGTTCGGCCACCGCGAGCGCCGCGCCCCGGGTGTGCGACATGGCGGCGTGCAGGTGCCGCACCACGACGTCCGGCGGCCCGTCCGGCGCCGAGCGGAACGCGGACACGGCGGCCCCGGTCGCGGCGGCGGCCAGTGGCCCGTGGCCGAGGCCGTCGGAGACCAGCACCTGGCGACGGCCGTCCACCTCGCGCACCGCGTACCCGTCGCCGCTGCTCTGCTCGCCGGTGATCGGCCGGGCCAGCCCGGCCGCCCAGTCCGGCTCCGGCGGCGCTCCGTCCCAGACCTGGACGACCAGGACCGTGCCCCGGCCGGGCGTCGAGTAGCCGTCGAACCGGCTCGACTGCCGGGTGATCGCGCCGAGCCCGATGCCGAGCGTGCCGGCGGTGGAGTGGCCGTCGACCGACGAGAGCGTGAGGTCGACCATGCCGGGGCCGGAGTCGATGGCCACCAGTTCCACCCCGGCCCGTCCGGCCCGGCGCGCCGGGCGCAGCAGGAGCGTGCCCTCGCGGGCGTGCTTGACCAGGTTGCTGGTGATCTCGGCGGTGACGATGGCCAGGTCCGCGACACGATCGGTGCTCAGTTCGAGCTGCCGGCCGAGACGCTCGGCGGCCCGGCGTACGCCGCCGGCGGTCGCACCGTTGTCGACCCGGAACCACACCCCGTGGTCGGGGACCACGTCGGCGGTCATCGCGACCACTTGGTGACGGTGATCCTCGTCCCCTCGCCGACAGCCGTCTGGATGTCGAAGTCGTCCACCAGCCGGCGGGCCCCGCTGAGCCCGAGGCCCAGCCCGCCCCCCGTGGTGTAGCCGTCGGTCAGCGCCAGGTCGAGGTCGGGGATGCCCGGCCCTTCGTCGGCGAAGAGGATCCGTACGCCACGCCGGCGGCCGTCCTCCACTGTGCTCACCTCGGCGCTGCCCCCGCCGCCGTAGATCAGCGTGTTGCGGGCCAGCTCGCTGGCGGCGGTCACCAGCTTCGTCTGGTCGACCAGGGAGAGCCGGACCGCGACGGCCGTGGTACGCACCAACTGCCGGACCCGCACCACGTCCTCGTCGCTGCGGATCGCCTGCGTCGCCGGCACGCCGAGGTCGACGCCCGTGGTCATGCCGTCGCCGTCGTCTCGGTGTCCTCGTCGTCGGCGCCCTCGTCCCACTCGTCGGCCCGGCTGGCCGCGATCAGCTCCATGCCGCGCTCGACGTTCAGCGCGGTACGGATGCCGTTGAGCGACAGCCCCAGCTCGACGAGCGTGATGGCGACGGCCGGGCGCATGCCGACCACCACCGTCTCGGCGTCCAGCACCTTCGAGATGGACGCGATGGTGGAGAGCATCCGGCCGACGAAGGAGTCGACGATGTCCAGCGCCGTGATGTCGATGATCACGCCGTGGCAGCCGGTGGCGACGATCCGCTCGGCCAGGTCCTCCTGCAACTGGATCGCCGTCTGGTCGGACATGTCGACCTGGATGGAGACCAGCAGGATGTCGCCGATCTTGAGGATCGGCACCCGTTCCATCAGGACTCCCGCCGCGGGCGGCGAGCGGTGGTCTCGACCCCGGTCAGGCGCAGCACGTGGCGCAGCGCGTCGGCGAGGCTCGCCTTGGTGGCGATGTCGCCGAACTCGATGCCGAGGGCGACGATCGTCTGGGCGATCTGCGGGCGGATGCCGGAGATGATGCAGTCGGCGCCCATCAGCCGGGCGGCCACCACGGTCTTGAGGATGTGCTGCGCGACCTGGGTGTCCACCGCCGGCACGCCGGTGATGTCGATGATCGCGTACGGCGAGCCGGTGTCGACCAGGGTCTGGAGCAGCCGCTCCATCACCACCTGGGCGCGGGCCGAGTCCAGCGTCCCGACCAGCGGGACGGCGACCACGCCCTCCCAGAGCTTGACCACCGGGGTGGACAGCTCCAGCAGCTGCTCCGCCTGATCGGCGATCAGGCTCTCCCGGGCCCGGACGAACGTCTCGAACGTGAACAGGCCCATCTGGTCGACGAGCGCGGAGAAGGCGACGAAGTCGCGCAGGGTGTCGTCACCCTTCTCCTCTTCCATCAGCTCCAGCAGGGCGTCCTTGCACGCGAACACGCTGATCGCGGTCTCGGTGGCGGAGAACCCCTGCCGGGCCCGGTTGGTGGACAGCTCGGACAGCACCGCCCGCAGCTCACCGCCGTGCTCGTCGGCCAGGTCGGAGACGCCCTGGCGCCCGGCGTCGACCAGCGCGCGGTGCAGCTCCTGGACCTGCCGGGCCAGCTCGGCCCGGCTCAGGCGACCGCGCAGCGAACTGGCGACGATCTCCGTCCAGCGGTTGGTCAGCCGGTCCGCGTGCTGACTGAGCAGGTGGGCGAGCCGACCACCCTGTTCGGCGCTCAACGCCATCCTGACCTCCCTGATTTGGACGGGCGGACTCTATCACCGGGAGCTGACGCGGTACTTGTCGCGGAGCAAAGAATGATCGACCGCACCCGTGACCGCTCCCGTTCTGCGCGGCGCGCCCGTCGTGGGATACCGTTTCCCCCGAACACAGGAGGTCGACGAATGTCCTTGACGGTGCACACGGAACAGCGCGGCGACGTGGTCGTCGTGTCGGTCGCGGGCGAGCTGGACATGGCCACGGCACCGCAACTGCAGGACCAGATCACGGATCTGCTGGACAAGGGGCGCAACCGCCTGGTCTTCGACCTGGCCGAGGTGTCGTTCTGCGACTCCACCGGCCTGTCGGTGTTCGTCCGGGCGAAGAACAACTGCGACGAGGCGGGCGGCGTCGTCCGGCTGGCCGCTCCGCAGCGCGGTGTGCTGCGCATCCTCGAGGTCAGTGGGCTGGTCGAGGTGCTGCACACGTACCCGACCGTGGAACAGGCCGTCGCGGGCGAGCCCACTCCGACCTCCTCCTGACCGGTTCCGCTCAGCGCTCGTCCTCGATGTAGCGGGGACGGGCGATCACCATGCCCGCCGCCGTCTGCACGGCGAGCGCCACCAGCAGGAAGCCGATCGGGGCGGTCCAGCCGCCGGTCGCCTCGTAGAGGATGCCCACCAGCAGCGGCCCGAGCGCCGCGATCACGTACCCGGTGCTCTGCGCGAACGCGGACAACGCCACGGTCCCCTCGGCGGTCCGGGCGCGCAGCCCGATCGTGGTCAGGATGAGCGGGAACGCGCCCTGGCCGAGCGCCAGCAGCAGCACCCACAGCGGCGCCAGGCCGTGCGGGGCCAGCGCCAGACCGGTGTACGCGGCGGCGGAGAACACGGTGAGCGACAGCACCAGCGGCCGGAGCGTGGCCAGCCGGCCGGCCAGCGCCGGCATCATCAGCGCCACCGGCACGCCCAGCGCGGTCACGCCGGCGAGCAGCAGCCCCGCCGCCTCCGGGCGGTACCCGGCGTCCCGGAAGAGCTGGGCCAGCCAGCCCATGATCGCGTACCCGCTGAGCGACTGCGCCCCGAAGTAGACCGCCATGGCCCAGCCGAGCCGGGTCCGGGCGGGTTGCACCCGGGCCGGGGTGGCGACGGCCACCGCCGGGGGCGCGGCCCGTCGCGCCGCGCGGGCCCGCAGCGCCAGCGGCACCCACGGGAGTACGGCCAGCGCGGCCAGCCCGGCCCAGACGCCGAGTCCGGCCCGCCAGGAGCCGAAGGCGTGCGCGACCGGCACCGCCGCGGCGGCGGCCACCGTCGTGCCCACCGTCAGGGCCATCGTGTACGCCCCGGTGACCAGCCCGGTGCGGTGCGGGAAGTGCTGCTTGACGAGCATCGGCAGCAGGATGTTCGCCACCGCGATGCCGGCCAGCGCGAGCGCGCTGGTGGCCACGAAGACCGCCGCCGAGCCGGTGAGCGCGCGCAGCACCTGCCCGACGGTGAGCGCCAGCATGGCGAGCACCAGCACCCGGGGCGCGGCCCAGCGGCGGACCAGCCACGGGGTGAGCGCGCCCAGTCCGGCGAACGCGATGGTAGGCAGCGTGGTGACCAGGCCGGCCATCGCCCCGGAGAGGCCGAGACCGACCCGTACCTCGTCGAGCAGCGCGCCGAGGCTGGTCACCGCCGCGCGCAGGTTCAGCGCGACGAGCAGCATCCCGGTCAGCACGAGCAGGCCGCCTCGGACCGCGCGGGGCGCCGGGGTGGGGAGGGCCGCGGAGCCGGCGCCGGGGGCGGGCACTGTCGCGGCGGGCGCGGGTGGCGGAGTCATGACCTCGAACCTACAATCATGGGATGAATTTCGGCACGAGGTGTAACCGGTGACACCCGCCGTGGATTCCGTCGTCGTGCCGCCGCGCGGTCACCGGGTCCGCCAGACCATCGAGCAGCTCCGGGAGCGCATCCTCGGCGGCGAGTGGCCGGTGGGCGGGCGCATCCCCACCGAGCCGCAACTCGTCGCCGAGCTCGGCGTGGGCCGGAACACGGTCCGCGAGGCGGTCCGGGCGCTCGTGCACGCCGGGGTGCTGGTGTGCCGGCAGGGCTCCGGCACGTACGTGGTGTCGACCGACGAGCTGGCCCCGGTGGTGGCCCGCCGGCTCACCGACGACCGGATGACCGAGGTGATCGAGGTCCGGCGCGCGTTCGAGGTGGAGGCCGCCCGGCTCGCTGCCTTGAGGCGTACCCCTGAGGACCTGGTGGCGCTCGACGGCGCGCTCGCGGCCCGCGAGGCCGCGTGGCGCGGCGGCCGGGTGGACGAGTTCGTCGAGGCGGACGCCGCGCTGCACACGGCAGTGGTGGCGGCCGCGCACAACGCCATGCTGGCCGAGCTGTACGCCTCGGTCGGCGCCGCGCTGCGCAGCACCGTGGCCCAGGCGATGGGCGAGGCGCTGACCCCGGAGCGGTACGTGGATCACGGCCGGCTGGTGGAGGCGATCCGGGCCGGCGACCCGCAGCGGGCGGCGATCGAGGCCGGTGCTTTTCTCGAAGGGCCCGCCGGGGCATAGGTTGTCCCCGACGCAGACTCATCAGGGCACGGGAGTACGGATGCTCAAGGGCTTCAAAGACTTCATCATGCGCGGCAACGTCGTCGACCTGGCGGTCGGTGTCGTCATCGGCGCGGCTTTCACCGGCGTGGTGACCCAGCTCACCAAGTCGTTCCTGGAACCGCTGGTACGCGTGTTCATCGTGTTGATCACCGGCAACGAGGACGGGATCGGCGGCTCGACGCCGTCCTTCCGCGGCGTCGCCTTCGACTGGGTGGCCTTCGTCAACGCGCTGATCACGTTCGTGCTCACCGCGGCGGCGCTGTACTTCCTGGTCGTCTACCCGATGAACAAGCTCGCCGAGCGCCGCAAGCGCGGCGAGGAGCCGCCGCCGTCGGCCCCGAGCGAGGAGGTCAAGCTGCTCACCGAGATCCGTGACGCGCTGCTCGCCGGCAACCACGGCACGCCGGGGCAGCGCAGCGCCCTGGACGACGTGCTCGGCCGCCGGCAGGAGCCGCCCGCGCCGCGCTGACGCCATAGCCGATCGGCCCCCGCGACAATCTCGCGGGGGCCGACGTGTATCGAACACATGTTCGATAGAGTCCGGGCATGGAGCAGCGTAGGCACTGGTGGAACGGGAAATGGGGACGCCTCGCCCGGCGTGACGTCTTCCTCCGGGTGGACGGCGACCGCTGGCACGTCGAGCAGCGGGCCGGCGGCGCCGAGGGGGTTTCCCGGTTCTACGAGCACGCCAGCGTCGAGGAGGCGGAGGAGACGGTCCGGGCGCTGCTGGACGGCACCGACACGTGGCGCGAACTGTCCCCCCGCCCGCCGGGAGGCTGGGCCCCGTCCGTTTAGCGCCCGTGCGGCCCGGGAACCGCTGCCGTATGAGCCAGCAGCAGGACACCGTCTCCCGGGTCACCACCGGCATGCGGGTGGTCGACTCCGCAGGCGTCGAGGTGGGCACAGTCGATCTCGTCCAGCGCGGCGACCCGGCCGCGGTGACCGTGCAGGCGCCCGCGCCGGTCGACCCGGGCAGCAGCCTGGACGAGCTGATCGAGTCGGCGGCGGTCGAGGAGCCCGACGTGCCGGCCGACCTGGCCGCGCGACTGCTGCGCGACGGCTATCTCAAGGTCTCCACCGACCTGGTCCGCACCGGCGCGGTCTACGTGCTGGCCGACCGGATCGCCGCGGTGCACGACGGCGCGGTACGCCTCACCGTCCCGGCCACGGAGCTGCCCGCCGAGGAGTGACGCCCGTCGAGGTGATGGATTTGTCACCCGCAGTAATAGGTGATCAATGCAAGTTGCCCGGAAAAGCCGCCCGTCAATCCCCTTGCGCAGAGTCTCAATGCCATGACTTTGCGCTTTAATCGCTGATGAACGACTTGATCGTTGATCTTCAAAAACATTGCGCGCGTTCTGGTATCTACATCGGCCTCTCGCCACGGATAGTAATTGGCGAACCAAGGGGGCCGAGGGGGAACAATGAACGAAGCGCTGGCGGAACCGCTCACCGGATATCAGGTGGTGGCCGTGGCCACTGCCGTCGCCGGAGTGGTGGCGGGCCTGGTGCGGGCCTACGTGGCATACCGCGCCCGGATGAACGAGGAACGCGAGGCGACAACACGCACCACAGCGCGGGTCACGTGGCTGATCCGGCTGGCCGAGGCGGACCATGACGTCGTACGGATCGTGGAGCGCGATCGCGACGGGCATCGGGAGGTCGAACTGGGCGGGCGCGCTGCGTCGAAGCCCGGCCCCGTCGAGGAGGCGGCGTGACAGACATCAAGGGCACCGCCGCTCTCACACCGGATCCCGACGACAACGACGCTCTGCGCGAGGCGGAGGCGGCCCGCCTGAAGGCCGTTCACGACCGGGAGTTCGCCGAATTCACCGAAGGCTCGTACCACACCGTGGAACGGATTCTCCGGGCGAGATGCCGGGACCGTCAGGCGGTGGAGGACGCGCTTCACGAAGCCTTTCTGCACGGTCGGGTCGAGTGGTCCAAGCTCCGCGACCACGTCCGGCCGATCGGGTGGATCGTCCGTACGGCGCGGTTCAAGATGCTGAAGGATCACGACCGACGACTGCGGGAGGCCGCGGTGGCGCCGGAGGACCTGCCGCCGTCGTCCCACTCGGACATCGCTGACGCGTGGGAGGCGCAGGAGACGCTGCGCGGCTGGTTGCACCAGTTGCCGGTACGGCACGCCGAGGTGTTCCAGATGTCGAAGGAGGGCTTCTCCAACCAGGAGATCGCCCGCATCCTCGGCCTGACCGAGAACAGCGTCCGCTCCTACAAGGCCGCCGCCAAGAAGGAGCTGTGCGAACTGGCCGAGAAGGCCGGCTTCACCCGCTCGGAGAGCGAGCGGCGGCAGGGGGCCGGCCGTGGATCTCGATGACATCCTGGCGCTCGCCGAGACCACACCCAGCCCGTTGGAGCTCGCGCGCGCCCGCCGGGTGGCGCGGACCGTGCAGAGCCAGCACGACCTGTCCCTCGCCGAGGGCTACAAGATCATCGTCGACACCGACCTCGCCGATCCCCTGACCTGGGACGCCGACGAGGCCGTCCGGGTCACCCGCGCCGCCCAGCTGGCGAAGCAGGGCACCGTCACCTGGCTGCCCGGCGACCACGACGCGGAGCGCTTCGAGCGGCTCTCCTGGTCCGACGAGATGGCGATGATCGTCGGGCACGCGCCGGGAACGCTCCGCCTCACCCCGCGGACGCTCGCCGACCTCGTTCATCCCGCCGATGTCGAGCGCGTCCTCGCCGCGGTGCGGACGGCGTGGGAACAGAGCCGCCCCGACGAGATCGGCTTCCGGGTGGTCCAGCCCGGAGGCAGCGTCCGCCACGTGTACTGCCACCTCGAGATCCTCACCGACGCGGGCCGGCCGGTCGGCGTCATCGCCACCGGCGAGGACATCACCGCGCTCGAACTCGCCCGCCAGGAGCAGCGCCGGCTCGCCGTACGCAGCCGGATGCTCGGCCCCGACCCGGCCGTCCGGGACGTGCTCACCGGGCTCCAGACCCGCGGGTACGTGATCGACGAGGTCGACCGGGCGCGGCGCACCACCGGCGGCGCCCTGATCGTCGTGGCGACCGAACCGGCCACCCGGCTGCCCGACGCGCTGACCGACGAGGACCGCGACCAGGTGACGGCGGAGATCGCCCGGACCCTGCGCGCAGTCGCCGGGGACGGCGTCACCAGCGGGCTGGTGGGTTCCGGCTCGTGGGGGCTACTGCTCGCCCCCCGGGACGACGCGGGGAAGGCCGAGGCCCTGGCCGCCCGGATCGTGGACAAGTTCCGGAACCATCTGTTCAGCGTCCGGCAGAAGCCCCTGCGGCTCAACACCTCGGCCGGCGTGGTCCATTTCGACAACGACATCCCGGACACCGGCTTCGACCTTCTCGTGGACGGCGAGCACGCGGCCCGCGACGCGCACCGCAACGCCACCGCCGTCAAGGTCCTGGAGCGGCCGGTCGCCGAGCGGGAACGGACGGACCGGTGCCGCCGCCGGATTCACCGCGCCGTCTCGGCCAACCGGTTCGCCCTGTACGCCCAGCCCATCATCGATCTCGGGCTCAATCAGGTGGCCCGTCACGAGATTCTGCTGCGCGTTCGCAGCGACACCGGTGAACCGGTCGCGCCGTGGGCCTTTCTCGACATGGCCGAGCGGGTCGGCGAAATCCTGGCGGTGGACAAGTGGGTCATCGACCACGCTCTGGAACTGATCGGCCGCGGGGCACAGACCTCCCATTACCAGGTGAACATTTCCGGGAAGTCGCTCGCCGACCCGGGACTGCTCGCTTTCGTGACCGGGGCGATCCACCGGCACCACGTCAAGCCGGAATGCCTGACGTTCGAAATCACCGAGACCGCGCTCATCGAGAACCGCAACGAGGCGCTGGCCTTCGCCACCGGAATCAGAGAGGTCGGCTGCCACCTGGCGCTGGACGACTTCGGCACCGGATACGGCGCCCTCGCCCAGCTCAAATACCTGCCGGTGGACCTGGTGAAGATCGACGGCGCGTTCATCGTCGACCTGTGCCGGTCGCCGGCCGACCAGGCTGTGGTGTCGGCGCTCGTCGAACTGTGCCACACGCTCGGCATCCGGGTCGCCGCCGAGTACGTCCAGGACCAGGAGACCCTCGATCTCCTGCGCGCCGCGGAGGTCGACTTCGCGCAGGGCTACCAGATCGGGCGGCCGGAACCGATAACTGTGAGCCAGGAGGAGGTGCAGAGCATCGAACTCGAACTGCGGCTCCCGCCTCAGCAGACCGCCATGGGATGACCGGTCGTCACCCGGCCCGGCTGGGAACCGGCGGGGCGGGTTCCGCCTCGGGCGACCCGGCCGGCGGGGACGCGGCCGCGCGGCGGCGGAACAGCAGCAGCATCAGCCAGCCCGCGACCAGCCCCCAGAACGCGCCGCCCACCCCGAACAGGCTCACCCCGGAGGCGGTGACCACGAACGTCACCACCGCCGCCTCCCGCGCGTCCGGCTGGGCCACCGCCGCCGCGACCGCTCCGGCCAGCGCGCCGAGCAGGGCGAGCCCGGCGACGGCCTCGACCAGCACCGGCGGGGAGAGCAGCACCAGTGTGGTGGCCACGCCCGCGCCGAGCCCGAGCAGCGCCAGCCCGATCCCGGCGGTGACCGACGCGATCCAGCGCCGTTCCGGGTCCGGGTGGGCGTCCGGCCCGGCCGCCAGCGCGGCGGTGATCGCGGCCAGGTTCACCGCGTGCCCGCCGGCCGGAGCGCCGAGGGCGGTGGCGAGCCCGGTCACCCGCAGCGCCGAGCCCAGCGGGGCCCGATAGCCGTAGCCGGCGAGCACGGCGGTGCCGGGCACGTTCTGGGCGGCCATGGTGACCAGGAACAGCGGCAGGGCGAGCCCGACGACGGCGGGCAGCGTCCAGGCCGGCGCGGTGAGCGCGACGACCGGCGCGGCGTCCAACCGGGCCGGGCCGGAGGTGGTGAGCGCGATCGCGACAACTGCCACGGCGAGCGCGCCGGGTACCGCCCAGCGGCGGGCGAACCGGTGCAGCAGGAGCCAGACCAGCACCACCGGCCCGGCCAGCCGGGGCACCTCCACGAGGGCGCGTACGGGCGCCGTACACAGCGGCAGCAGCACCCCGGCGAGCATGGCGGAGGCGATCGGGCCGGGGATCGCGGCGACCGCGCGGCCGAGCGCGGGGATCAGCCCGGCGGCGACGATCAGCAGGCCGGCGAGCAGGAAGGCGCCGACCGCGGCGGGCCAGCCGCCGGTGACCGGCCCGGTGGCGACGAGCAGCGCCGCGCCCGGCGTGGACCAGGCGATCGACAGTGGCAGCCGGTGCCGCAGGCCGAGCCAGACCGCGCAGGCGCCACTGGCGACGCAGAGCGCGAGCAGGCCGGAGGCGGCCTGGTCCCGGTCGGCGCCGACGGCGCGCAGCCCGGCCAGGACGACTGTGAACGAGCTGGCGAAGCCGACCAGGGCGGTCACCACGCCGGCCAGGACGGGTTGGAGCCGACCCCCCATGCTCTCCTCCTCCGCCGTTCCGTTTACGGAACGGCACGGTGTAGCACGATAGCCCTCATGACAGCCGCCGCACCACCCGATGACCGGGGCGCCCGGGAGGTCGGCCGGCGCATCCGCTCGCTCCGCACCGAACGGGGCATCTCCCTGTCCGAGCTGGCCCGCCTCGCGGGCGTCGGCAAGGCCACGCTCTCCGGCCTGGAGAACGGCGTGCGCAACCCCCGGCTGGAGACCCTGTACGCGATCACCGCGCAGCTCGGCGTGCCGCTGACCGCCGTACTCTCCGCGCCCGAGCAGGCACCGACCGTACGCGGGGCGGCTGTCGGCGCCACGCTGCTGGAGGTCTTCAGTGACCGGGAGGCGACCTTCGAGCTGTACCGGATGTGGGTCACCCCGGGTCCGGCTCAGCTCTCCCCCGCCCACTCCAGCGGCGTGACCGAGCACGTCACAGTCTTCTCCGGCGTACTGCGCGCCGGCCCGGTCGACGCCCCGCTCACCGCCGGTCCGGGCGGCTACCTGCGGTGGGTCTCCGACGTGCCGCACACGTACGCGGCGGTGGGCGAGGAGGAGGTCCACGCGAGCCTGCTGCTGCGTTATCCTCGACCGTCCACACCGGACAGTTGACGCATACCCAGGATGCAAGCGGATGACATTTCTTTCAGCAGACCCGCCACCGCGTAGAGACGCGGAGCCGTTCTTCTTGGCAAGCTTGTCCTCATGACGCTCATCCTCCGCTCGGCCATCCTCAACGACGTCGGCCTCGTCCGGACCAACAACGAGGACTCCGCCCTCGCCGGTGACCGCCTCGTGGCGGTGGCCGACGGCATGGGCGGGCTCCCCGCCGGCGAGGTGGCCAGCGAGATCGTCATCCGGATCCTGGACGAGCTGACCCCGCCCACCGGCGCCGACGAGGCGGCCGACGCGCTGCGCGCCGTGGTCAGCACCGCCAACCAGCGCATCCGCGCGGCCATCACCGTCGACCCGGCCCGCGACGGCATGGGTACGACGCTGACCGCCGCCCTGCTCGCCGGGGACACCCTGGTGCTCGCCCAGGTCGGCGACTCCCGCTGCTACCTGCTGCGCGACCACGAGCTGACCCAGCTCACCCGCGACGACACGTTCGTGCAGGCGCTCGTCGACCAGGGCGCGCTCTCCCGCGACCAGGCCCGCCACCACCCGCAGCGTTCGCTGGTCACCCGCGCGGTGCAGGGCTCCGACGCGCCACCCGCCGTCGGGGCGCTCACCGTGTTCCCCGGCGACCGGCTGCTGCTGTGCAGCGACGGCCTCTCCGACTACGTGGAGGACGCCGCCATCGCGGCGGCGCTCGCCACCTACGGCGACCGCCAGCAGTGCGGCGAGCAACTGGTGAAGCTGGCCCACCAGGCCGGCGCGCCGGACAACGTGACAGTGGTCATCTCGGACGTCACCGAGGCGTGAGTCGGCGTCCTTTCCGGTTGCGGAGCGCGCCCGCTGCGGTTGGGATGAACGGATGCACATCCGCCGGCTGGCCGCCGATGAACGACTGACCACCAGCTTCCCGCTCCAGGCGTACGCGTTCGAGGCCTCGCCGATGGGCGCCTCCCGGACCGACCAGTTCCGCGCCTACCTGCCGTACAACGCCGGGAACACGACACTGGTGGCCGAGGAGGACGGCGTCACCGCGGCGGCGGTCTCGGCGATCCCGATGCGGCAGAACCTGCGCGGCGCGGTGCTGCCGATGGCCGGTGTCGCGGGCGTGGCCACCCATCCGCTGGCCCGCCGGCGCGGACACGTCCGCACGCTCATGCACCAGCTCCTCGACGGCATGCGGGACGAGGGGCAGCAGCTCAGCGCGCTGCACCCGTTCCGCGCCTCGTTCTACGAGCGCTTCGGCTACATCGGGCTGCCCCGGCGGCGTACCGCTGTCTTCTCCCCCGCGGACCTGGCGCCGCTGCTGCGCGCCGAACTGCCGGACGAGCTGGTCTGGGAGCGGATCGGCACCGGCTATGCGCGGTGGCGCGCGTACACCGAACGGTGCCTGCGGGAACGGCACGGCTTCGCGGTCTTCCCGGACTTCCGGGCGGTCGGGCTGCGCGACCGCGACGACCGCTGGCTGGTCAGCGTGGTGCGCGGCGGCGAGACGGTCGGCGCTGTCACCTACCGGATCGACGACCACGCCGGCACGCTGCACGCCGACGACCTGCTCGTCGACGACCCGTACGCGCGGGCGTCGGTGCTCCAGTTCTTCGCCCGGCACGTCGACCAGGTGGCCCGGATCAGCGTCCAGATTCCCCCGGACGAACTGCCCGAGCTGTGGCTCACCGACCTCGACGTGCAGGTGGAGGCGAGAGTGGCCCGGCCCGACCCGACCGCGCCGATGGCCCGGCTGCTCAGCCTGGACGCGCTCGCCGACCAGCCGGTCGGGGTGGGCCGGGTGCTGATCGAGGTGGTCGGCGACCGCTGGCTCGCCGGCCGGCACCTGCTCGACGGCACCACCGGCAAGCTCGCGGTGCTGCCCGCGCAGACCACCGCCGAGGGCGGCGTGCCGGCCGCGCGGCTCACCGCCGCCGGGCTGTCCGCCCTGGCGTACGGGGTGCTCGACCCGGCCGAGGTGGTGGTACGCGGCCTGGGCAACGTGCCGGTGGACGCGGCCGGTGAGCTGCGCCGCCTCTTCCCCCGCGAACTGCCGCACCTGTTCGCCGACTTCTGACCCGGTTGGCGGCACGCGGCCGGGGGTAGGGTCCAGCGCGTGCCGGAATGGCTGGAAGCGGGATTCTGGGGCCTGCTCGCCGGGTCGGCCCTGCTGATCGGGGCGGCCGTCGGGTTCTTCGCGCGCGTACCGCGCCGGACGACCGCCTCGGTGATGGCGTTCGGGGCGGGCGTGCTGCTGTCCGCCGTCTCGTTCGAGCTGATCGACGAGGCGCACGAGCAGGGTGGCCTGCGGCCGGTGGTGATCGGTGCGGCGATCGGCGCGCTCGCGTACACCGGGGCGAACGTCCTGCTGGCCCGGCACGGCGCGCGGCACCGCAAGCGCTCCGGCGACGAGCAGCCCTCCGAGCGGGAACAGCCCGGCTCGGGTACGGCGATAGCTGTCGGCGCGCTGCTCGACGGCGTACCCGAATCGGTGGTGATCGGCGCGAGCCTGCTGGCCGGCGGCCCGGTCAGCCTGGTAACCGTCATCGCGGTCTTCCTCAGCAACGTGCCGGAAGGGCTGTCCAGCGCGGCCGGGATGCGGCAGGCCGGGCGCACCCGGCGCTACGTGTTCGGGCTGTGGACGGCCATCGCGTTGATCTCCGGCGCGGCGGCGCTGGCCGGGTACACGCTGCTCGGCGGCGCGCCGCCCGAGGTGCTGGCGACGATCACTGCGCTCGCGGCGGGCGCGATCCTCGCGATGATCACCGACACGATGGTGCCGGAGGCGTTCGCGGACGCGCACCTGCTGGTCGGGCTGATCACCGTGCTCGGCTTCCTGGTCGCGTTCGCGCTGTCGCACGCCTGACCGTCGCGCGGCCGCTCGCTGCGGCTTAGCGGCGGGTTAAGGATCGGCTGTGGAGTCGTGCCGGGGCGGCCGGGCCTCCTAGCATCGAGCGGTGCGCGTGAAGTCGGCTGTCACTCTGCTCGTCCTCGCCCTGGCGACGGCGACGCTGCCCGCCTGCGGCGACGAGCCGGCCCCCGCACCCGCCGCCGACCCCGGTTCGCCGGCCGGTCCGGCAGCCGCCCCGTCGCCCTCGCTCTCCCCGAGCGGGCGTTCCGGACTCGGCAGCGCCCGGCCGAGCCCCACCCCCGCCACAGTGGCGTTCCGCGCCGGCAACCCCGCCGGCCGGGCGAGCGTGCCGGCCGAGGCGCGTCCGGTGGACACCTCGCGCCCGACCCGTACCGTCGGCAGCGGCACCCCGGCGAGCTGCACCTCCGAGGCGGTGGTGAAGGCCGTCGCGGCCGGCGGCGTCATCACCTTCGACTGCGGGCCCGCGCCGGTCACCATCACCATGAAGGCCACCGCCAAGGTGGTGAACTCGCACGGCCCGCGCATCGTGCTGGACGGCGGCGGCACTGTCACGCTCAGCGGCGGCGGCAAGCGCCGCATCCTCTACATGAACACCTGCGACCAGGCGCAGGGCTTCACCACCTCGCACTGCCAGAACCAGGACCACCCGCAGCTCACCGTGCAGAACCTGACGTTCGCCGACGGCGACTCCACCGGCGAGCGGACCGAGGGCGGCGGGGGCGGGGCGATCTTCGTCCGGGGCGGGCGGTTCAAGGTGGTCAACTCGCGGTTCGTCGGCAACCGCTGCGACCGTACCGGCCCCGACCTGGGCGGCGCGGCGCTGCGCGTGCTCAGCCAGTTCGAGAACAAACCGGTGCACGTGGTGAGCAGCACCTTCACCGGCGGAGTGTGCGCCAACGGCGGGGCGCTGAGCAGCATCGGCGTCTCCTGGACGGTGCTGAACAGCGTCTTCCGCGACAACCGGGCGGTCGGCACGGGCGCGAACCCGGCCCGGGGCGGCACGCCGGGTGGCGGTAGTGGCGGCGCGATCTATTGCGACGGCAACGAGTTCGCGGTACGGATCGCCGGCACGGTGATCGAGGACAACAGCGCGAACGAGGGCGGCGGCGCAATCTTCTTCGTCAGCAACAACCGCACCGGCACGCTGCAGATCGACAACTCGACGCTGCGCCGCAACCCGAGCAGAGGCTTCGAGACAAAGGGCCACCCCGGCATCTTCTTCCTGGGTGCCCAAATCTCCTGACCCCCGCCCCGTCCTGCCCCGCCCCGCCCTGCCCTGCCCCGCCCCGCCTCGCCCCGTCGATCATGAAGTTGGCGGCCTCGCCATCGGCGTGTCGCGCCGTCAACCTCATGATCGCCGCCTGAACAGCCGGCGCATGGACGCTGCCC
>NZ_JAGPXP010000049.1:0-28943 GCF_018070485.1 Micromonospora sp. C41
GGTCGGGCCGGTCGTCGGCCCGGCGGCCGGGGGAGCGACCGGGACCGGGCCGACGACCGGTGTCGGCGGGGAGGTACGGCCGGGGTGCGCCACCGGCCCGGCCGGCCGGGTGGCGGGCGCACCTGCGGCCGGCGGCCAGGCGGGCGGCGCGCCGGCGGTGGGCAGGCCCGGATCCTCGGCCGGCTCCGGAGCGTCGTCCCGCTTGCCGAAGGCGTTCCACGGGTTGCCGCTGGACATGCTGCGGGTGGCCCGGCTCAGCAGCTCCGCGTCGAAGCCGGCGGGCGGTTCGACCGCTGCCGTCCCGTGCTCGTGCCCGCCGGGCGGCACAGCGGCCAGCGTGGCGGTGGCGAAGACCGGCTCGGGGCGGCGGACCACGAGCGAGTCGGCCGGGACCTCCAGGGTGGCGGTGACTCCGCCCCCGGGGGTCGGCGTCAGCCGGACGTGCCAGCCGTGCCGCCGGGCCAGCCGGCCGACGACGAAGAGGCCGAGCACCTCGGTCGGGGCGAGGTCGAGCCGCTCCCGGCGGTCGAACCGCGCGTTCTCCTCGGCCATCCGCTCCTCGGTCAGGCCGATGCCGTGGTCGACCACCACGAGCCGGGCGCCGCCGTCGGTCAGCTCGCCGGTCACCACCACGCGGGTGTGCGGCGCCGAGAAGGAGGTGGCGTTCTCCATCAGCTCGGCCAGCGTCAGCACCAGGTCGCCGACGATCGCCGGCGCCGCCGCGACGCCGGGCGGCACCTCCACGTCGACGCGGGTGTAGTCCTCGATCTCGCCGAGCGCGAGCCGGACCACGTCGGCCAGCGGGACCGGCGCCACGTGGCCGTCCGAGCCGGTGGCGCCGGAGAGCACCACCAGGCTGCCCGCGTTGCGGCGCAGACGGCTGGAGATGTGGTCCAGCCGGTACAGGTGCTCCAGCCGGCCCGGGTCCGTCTCCTGCCGCTCCAGCCGGTCGATGAGCGCGATCTGGCGGCCGACCAGGTTCTGGGTACGCCGTCCGACGTGGCCGAACATCTGCGCCACGTTGCGGCGTCCGGCCACCTGCCGCTCGACCAGCCGGGCGGCGGTGTGCTGCACCCGGTCGAACGCGCGGGCCAGCTCACCGATCTCGTCCCGGGCGCTCACCTCCACCGGGTCGAGGCGTACCGGGGGCACGCTCTCGGACTCGTCGTCGGCGACCCGGGTCAGCTCCGCCTCGGCGACCCGGGCGACCCGCTCGGCGGAGCGGGTGAGCCGGCTCAGCGGGCGGGCGACGGTACGGGCCACCGTCATGCTCAGCAGCACCACGACCAGCAGGATGACGCCCGCCGCCACGGTGACCAGCCAGGCCGCGGTCAGAGCCTCCCGCTCCCGGGCGCGGGTCTCCGCGATGACGTCCGCGACGACCTTCTTCTCGACGAACTGGCCCAGCGTGATCATCGACCGGGACGCGGGGAAGAGCACGTCCAGCGAGACCGGCGCGATCGCCGCGTCGGGGTCCCGGAGGCTGTCCACCAGGAACGTCGGGCTGGTCCGCGCGGCCACCGCCGCGTCGTCCAGCTCGGCCACCTTGAGCTGCTCCGGCGTGATCAGCCGGCGGAAGCGCCGGTTGTCGACGTTGAGCGCCGCCATGCACGCCACGAACGACCGCGACATCCGCGGGTCGCCGGTCGCCTTGACCAGCACGATCTGGGTGGTGCAGGAGCTGAGCGCCTCGTCGACGCGCAGCAACGCGTCCAGGGCGAGCACCTGCCGCCCGGCGGCGGTGTCGGTGTCCACCTGGTACGGCAGTCGCAGCGCGTCGATCAGGGCGGTGTCGACCTCGCTGAACGCGGTCAGGATCTGGTCCGGCCTGGCCCGGCCGGCGAGCGTGGCGGTGCGGACGTCGTCCAGCTTGCGTACCCCGTCGAGGCTCTCGCGGACCGTCGTCGGCAGCGTCTCGGCGCGCAGATCGGCGACCCGGTCGTCGACGGTGGCCGACTTCTGGATCAGCTCGGTGCGGGACACCCGTCCGAGCAGCAGCCCGACCGAGAGCAGGCGTTCCTGCTGGAGATCCTGGACCAGGCTGCCGACGCGGCTGGCGATGCGGACCGTCTCGGCGGTGTCGGCGGCCCGCTGCGCGGCGGCCACCCGGTCGATGACCACCGGAACGGCCAGCCCGACCATGCTGAGCAGCGGGATGATCACCAGCAGGGCGAGCTTGCCCCGGATCCGTAACCTAGCGAGCAGCATCGAACGGCCTCCACCGGTCGGCGTCGCCGCCCCGGCCGACGGCGACCGGCTGGCGGTCACCCTCGGACACGGTGATCGGCGGGTCAGCGTGGACCGCCGGTGGGGGTCCGGCCTCGGCCGGCGTGCGGCGCGCCGGGGGAGGGCCGGCGGCCCGCGCCCGCCGTAGCGCGGCGCGGTGCCGCGCGGCGATCCCGGCGAGCAGCGCGACAGCGGTGCCGGCCGCGGCCCGGCCCAGCAGGCGGTCCCGGTCGATCGCGTCCAGCCGTTCCTTCAGCAGCGCGTCGAGCTGGTCGAGGATGACCGTCCGGAGCTGCTTGGCGGCGTTCTGCGCGGTGATGCCGGCCTGGGTGAGCTGGTCGGTGCTCGGCGCGGACCGCCCGCCGCCGGGCGCCGAGTAGACCGAGAACGTCTCCAGCGAGCGCTGGTAGGTGTCCAGCGGGGTGAGCACGTTGGCGCCCAGGTCGGTGCTCTCCGAGCTGTCGACGGCGGAGCGCAGGTCGGCGACGAGGTCGGTGGCCGGGCCGAGCGCGGCGACGCGCAGCTCGGCCAGTTCCGCGCCGGTCCGCGCGCGCTCGGCGGCGGGGCGCTTGGCCGCCAGCCGGGCCAGGTCGACGAGCCGCCCGGCCAGCACGGTCGCGGTGGGCAGGTCACCGCCGATGCCGTCCTGGAGGAAGAACGAGTCCGAGCGCGGGTCGCGGATCAGCCCGGAGCTCTCCCGCACCTTGCGGTAGAGGGCCAGGAGCAGGTCGGACGCCTCGCCGTAGGCCCGGAAGGCCGCCTCGGGGTCGCCGAGCCCGCGGTCCGGCAGCGACTCGAGCTTCGCCCGCAGCCCGGCCCAGCGCTCGTGGGTGCGCAACTCGTCGCCGACGGCGCTGTCCACCTCGGCGACGCCCTCGATCGCGGCGGTGAGCGCGCCCCGGGAGACGGCTCCCTCGGCGACCGCTATCGCCTGGGCCTCCACCAGCGCGTCGGTGATCGGGCCGAGGGCGCGCAGGTAGCGCACACCGAGCCGTTCCCGGCTCGCCAGGTCGTGGTCGTCCGCGGCGCTGCTCTCGGACTGGGCGAAGATGAACCCGAGCGGTACGAGCAGCGCCAGCACCAGCAGCAGGGGAAGCGTGCGGCCCGGTACGGCGGGCCGCCGACGGACCCGCGGCGCGGGGACTGTCATGGTGTGTCTCCTCCGGCGACGGCGGGGCGTTCGGTGCCCCGGGAGGTCGCCGTACGCAGTCCCGTGCACCGGACCGGAAAAGTAGCCGAACCGGACGTCTGTGCAACCTCGGCCGATGAGTCGGCTTCACGTCAGTCCATTCTGGGCGACGCTGAGTGAGCTTCGACGTCACTCAGCGTCCGATCATGTTGCCGAGAAGTGACATCGACGATGGTTTGCGCGTGTAGATGTGAATTCACATGATCCGAACATGTGCCGCTGGGATGCTCTGGACCTTTGGCGGACGACGGTGGGCGATCGACGAACGGCGCAACCGGACGGACGTACGGCGGATCTCAGCGAATGCACAGCGATCGGCCCGTACCGTGTGCCGCATGAGATCACCAGTCGCGCGGATCCGGCGCGCCCTGGCCGGACGCCCACGCCGGATCGTCGCCGTCGTGGCGGTGGTAGTCCTCGTCGCCGCCGCGCTCGTCTGGGTGGCCCGGCCGCAGAGCCCGGACTTCCGCACCGAGTCGGCGCTGGTGACGGTCCGCTCCGGGCCCTCCGGTGACGAGCCGGTCGAGCTGGACACCACGCTCTACCTGCCGGACCGCGCGTCGGAAGCGAACCGCGTGCCGGCGGTGCTGCTGGCGCACGGGTTCGGTGGCACCAAGGACTCGGTCCGCTCCGACGCCGAGGACCTGGCCGCCCGGGGGTACGCGGTGCTCACCTGGACCGCCCGCGGCTTCGGGCGCAGCGGCGGCCAGATCCACCTGGACAGCCCCGACTACGAGGTGCGGGACGCCCAGCGCCTGCTCGACCGGCTCGCGGCCCGGCCGGACATCCGCCTCGACTCGCCGGGCGACCCCCGCGTCGGCGTGGTCGGCGGCTCGTACGGCGGCGGCCTGGCCCTGCTGCTGGCCGCGCAGGACCAGCGGGTCGACGCGATCGTCCCGATGATCACCTGGAACGACCTGTCCCGCGCGTTCCTGCCGGAGAGCACCGGCCGGCAGCCCACCGACGGCGTGTTCAAGAAGGGCTGGGCGGGGATCTTCTTCGGTGGCGGCGGGAACGCCGGCTCCGGTCCGGCCGGGCTCTCCGGGGCCACCGCCGCCGCGCCGGAGGGCGCGCCCGAGTCGGCCGGACCGCCGAGCCCGCAGCCGGGCGCCGGTCCCGGTACCGGCTCCGGTCGCGCGCCGGCCGGCGCCGCCGACCCGTCCTGCGGGCGCTTCGCCGCCGACGTCTGCGCCGCGTACCTGCGCATCGCGACCACGGGCCGGGCCGACGCGGCGGCGGTCGAGCTGCTGCGCCGGTCGTCGCCGGCCGGCGTGCTGGACCGGATCAAGTCCCCGACGCTGCTGGTCCAGGGCGAGGCGGACACGCTCTTCCCGCTGGCCGAGGCGGACGCCAACGCGCGGGGCATCGCCGCCGCCGGCACGCCGGTGCGGGTCGCCTGGTTCACCGGCGGCCACGACGGCGGCTCCGGACCCACCTCCGACTCCGACCGGGTGAAGTTCCTGACCGCGCAGTGGCTCGACCACTACGTCAAGGGGGACGGGGCGGCGCCCGGCGACACGTTCACGTTCTCCCGCATCGCCGGGTTCGACGCGCTCGACCGGGGCCTGGTCGCCACCGGCTTCCGTACCGCCGACTATCCGGGCCTGGCCGGGGAGGACCGCCGCGAGGTCACGCTCGCCGGTCCGCCCCAGCCGGTCGCCGTACCGCCCAACGGCAACCCGGCGGCGATCTCCTCGGTGCCGTTCGCCGGCGCGCTCGGCTCGCTGCTGGACGGCGTGGCCGGTGACATCCCGGGCCAGCACGCCCGCTTCGAGTCCGCGCCGCTGGACGAGCCGGTCGACGTGGTGGGCGCGCCCACGGTGCGGATCCGGGCCGCCTCCCCGACCGGCGAGGCGGTGCTGTTCGTGAAGCTCTACGACGTCGACCCGCAGGGGGCGGCCACGCTGCCGTCCGGCCTGGTCGCGCCGGTGCGCCTGACCGGCCTGCCCAGCTCCGTCGACGCGGCCACGCCGGTCACCGTCACGCTGCCGGGGATCGTCCGCCGGGTCGAGGCCGGGCACCGGCTGCGGCTCGTGGTGGCGACGTCGGACCAGGCGTACGCCTCGCCGGCCGAGCCGGCCGTGCACACGGTGGCGCTGGCCGACGGGCCGCTGACGCTGCCCACCGTCGAGGCCACGCCCATCCCCACCACGGCAGTGGTGTGGCGCTGGGCGCTGGCCGGGCTGCTCGCCGCAATCGTGCTCGGGCTCGTCGTGGTCGTGCTGCTCACCCGCCGCCGGCACCGCCGCCAGGACAACTCCGTGCACCCGGAGTACGCGGGCGTCCCGCTCGCCGTGCGCAACCTGCGCAAGGAGTACGCGGACGGCTTCGTCGCGGTCTCCGACGTCGACTTCGAGGTGCACCCCGGGCAGGTGGTCGGCCTGCTCGGCCCCAACGGCGCGGGCAAGACCACCACGCTGCGGGTGCTGATGGGGCTGACCCAGCCCACCGCCGGGGAGATCTACGTCTTCGGGCACCGGCTGGTGCCCGGCTCGCCGGTGCTGTCCCGGATCGGCGCGCTGGTCGAGGGGCCGGGCTTCCTGCCGCACCTGTCCGGCCTGGACAACCTCAAGGCGTACTGGCGGGCGACCGGGCGGCCGTGGGAGGACGCGCACTTCGACGAGGCGCTGGAGATCGCCGGCCTGGGCGACTCGGTGCACCGGCGGACGAGGAAGTACAGCCACGGCATGCGGCAGCGGCTGGCCATCGCCCAGGCCATGCTCGGCCTGCCCGAGCTGCTGGTGCTGGACGAGCCGACGGACGGGCTGGACCCGCCGCAGATCGCCGAGATGCGCCGGGTGCTCCAGCGCTACGCCACCGACGGCCGGGCGGTGCTGGTCTCCAGCCACCTGCTGGCCGAGGTGGAGCAGACCTGCACGCACGCCGTGGTGGTGAACAAGGGCCGGATCGTCGCCTCGGGTCCGGTCGAGGAGATCGTCGGCGAGTCGCCGAGCGTGCTGTTCGAGGTGAGCGACCCGGACGCGGCGCGTACGGTGCTCGACCGGCTCGACGGCGTACGGGTGCTGCCCGACGCCGAGGGCGCGCTGGTGGTCGACACCAACGGCACCGCGCGCAGCGAGGTGGTGGCCGAGCTGGTCCGGGCCGGTATCGGAGTGGACCGGGTGGTGCCCCGGCGCCGCCTGGAGGACGCGTTCCTCGCCCTGGTCGGCGAGAACTCTCGGGGAAGCGGGGACCGGTGATGGCGGGTTCGTCTGTGGCATCGTCGCCTGGTGGCGGCACGTCCGGGCCCGGCGCGGGCGGTGCGGCGGCCGGTTACCGGCCCTCGGCCACGCTTCCGTTCGCCGCGGAGTTCCGGCGGCAGGCGTCGCGCCGGCGTACCCAGCTCGCGCTGGGGTTCATGGTGCTGCTGCCGCTGATCATCCTGGTGGCGTTCCAGTTCGACTCCGGGGACGACGACCGCGGCGGGCGGGGCGAGTTCTCCAGCCTGGCCGACCTGGCCACCTCGGGCGGGCTCAACTTCACCCTGTTCTCGATCCTGGTCTCCGCGTCGTTCCTGCTGGTCGTGGTGGTGGCGTTGTTCTGCGGCGACACGGTGGCCAGCGAGGCGAGCTGGGGCAGCCTGCGCTACCTGCTGGCGGTGCCGGTGCCCCGGGCCCGGCTGCTCGCGGTGAAGCTGGTCGTCGCGCTCGCGTACTCCGGGCTGGCGCTGCTGTTGCTCGCGGGCACCGCGCTGCTGGTCGGCACGCTGCGGTACGGCTGGAAGCCGTTGAGCAGCCAGGTCTCGGCCGAGCTGGCCCCGGCCGACGGCTTGCTGCGGCTGCTCGGGGTGCTCGGGTACCTGGCGGTGGTGCTGCTGGTGGTGGCCGGGCTGGCGTTCCTGCTGTCGGTGACCACCGATGCCGCGCTCGGCGCGGTCGGTGGCGCGGTGCTGCTCTGGATCCTGTCCAGCATCCTGGATCAGATCACCGCGCTGGGCGGGCTGCGGAACCTGCTGCCCACCCACTACAGCAGCGCCTGGCTGGGGTTGCTGTCCACGCCGATGCAGACCGACGACGTGGTCAAGGGCGCGTTCTCGGCAATCGTCTACGCCACGTTGTTCTGGAGCCTGGCCTTCTGGCGTTTCACCCGCAAGGACGTCACCAGCTGAGGTGACTGTCGGGGGTACCCGCATTGGCGCGTCCGCCCATATCATGGGAGCGTTCCCATGCAATTGTCCCGCCTGCAAAGAAATTGATTAACATCGATACGTGCAATCGCCATCCTGGAGCGGTCAAACACCCGCCCCAGGAGGTCACACATGATTCCGACCCAGCTCAGCGGCCCTGTCCTGTCCCTGTTCCGCGCTGTTGTGGGGCTGCTGTTCCTATGCCACGGCGCGGCGTCGATATTCGGCGTCCTCGGCGGTAACCGAGGCTCCGGCGAGGCCGTCCCGTTCGCCACCTGGCCCGGTTGGTGGGCGGCGCTGATCCAGCTCGTCTGCGGCGTGCTGGTGCTCGTCGGCCTGCTCACCCGTCCGGCCGCGCTGCTCGCCTCCGGTTCGATGGCGTACGCGTACTTCACTGTGCACCAGCCGGAGAACCTGATGCCGCTGCAGAACGGCGGCGAACTGGCGGCGCTCTTCTGCTGGTCGTTCCTGCTGGTCGCCGTGCTCGGCCCGGGCAACTGGGCGCTGGACGCGCTGCTCGCCCGCCGCCGCGCCGCCCCGGCCGAGCCCGCCACCGCGTCGCCCGCGTCGGTCCCGGCCTGAGCCGCCGTCCGGCGAGATCGCGGTACGGGAGGGCGCTTCCGTACCGCGATCTGAGTCAGAGCGGGTTGACCGGCGAGGTCGAGGGGGCCGGTGGATCGGAGCGCGGGGGCGCCTGCGTCGCCGGGTCGGCGTCGCGGCGCTTCCAGGCGCTGACGCCGAGCCGGCCGGTGTTCCCGAGGTCGATCGGCCCGTCCAGCTCGACCGGGTACGCCGGCCGGCCGGTCGACGGGGCGACGTCGAGTTCGGCGCCCGCGGTGGCCACCACGGTCGGGTCGGTGACGAGGTTGCGCCAGATCAGCGCCGCGCCGGCCCGTTCGCCCGGCGCCAGCACGATCCGCGTGGGCGGGTGGTCGAAGCCGGCGGTGATCGGCGCGGCGCCCGGGATGATCCGTACCGTTATCGCGTCCCCGTCGGCGTCCCGGAGCGCGACCGCCGGATAGCCACGCAGCTCGTACGGGCGGTCGCCGCAGTTGACCAGGTCCAGGCCCATCGCCCGCAGCCCCATCGCCGCGCTCACCCCGAGCCCGGTGATCCGGATGCCCTCCGGGGAGCACGTGGCGGCGGGCTCGGCGCCGGGCCGGGGTGGCGCCGACGGCGGCCCGTCGACCGGGGCCGGTGCCGGGGTGCAGCCGGCGAGCAGTGCCGCGCCGGCGAGGAGCCCGATCCGGGCAGTCGCCTTCCGCATCAGGCGATCATGTCATCCCGCCGGGAGTGGCGGGGAGGCTGATCATTGCGGCCGGGCGGGCGCGGTGAGGACGGCGTCGAGCAGGCCCGGGTAGAGGCGGTCCAGCTCGTCGCGGCGCAGCCGCACGTACCGGGTGGTGCCCGCGATGCGGGTGCGGGTCAGGCCCGCCTCGCGCAGCACCTTCAGGTGGTGGCTGCGGGTGGCCTTGGAGACGCCGAACTCGAACGAGCCGCAGGCGTGCTCCCCGCCCGGCGCGAGCGCGCGCACGATCTGCAGCCGCACGTCGTCGGCCAGCGCCGCCAGCACGGCGGTGACCGGGACCTCGCGCAGCTCGGGTTCGTGCAGCTCCATGTGACTACGATAACCCATGTTCGACAATCGTCGAACAAGCTCCTAGAGTCGTGGCGTTTGGTTCGACGATACTCGAACATAGGAGCTGGGATGCGCTTCCGTTCCGCCGCCTTCCCGATCTTCGCAGTGCTCAGCTGGGGCGTCATGTTCCCCGTGCTGGCGAGCGCGCTGACCCGGGTGGACGCCCTCAACCTGACCACCGCCCGGTACGTCCTCGCCACCGCCGTGCTGGTCGCCCTGCTGCTGGCCCGCGAAGGGCTGGCCGCACTCGCCACGCGCGGGCGCGCGGCCGAGGTGTGGCTGCTCGGCGCACTCGGCTTCGCCGGCTTCAACACGCTGACGAACCTCGCCCTCGGCCACGCCACCCCGCAGCAGATCGCGCTGTTCGGCGCCACCGTGCCGCTGATCACCCAGCTGGTCCGCTGGGCGCGCGACGGCGTACGCCCCCGCCCGGCGCTGCTCGGACTGGCACTGGTGGCCCTGGTCGGCGTCGGCCTGGTGATCACCCGCGGCCGGCTGGACGGGCTCGGACAGTTCGGCGTCGGCGGGCTGCTCATGCTGGGCGCGGTGATCGGCTGGGCCTTCTACACGCACGGCGCGAGCCGGTTCCCCGAATGGTCGGCGCTGCGCTACACCACGCTGACCGCCGTCACGGGCATGCTCGCCATGCTCGCCGCCAGCGCCGTCGCCGACCTCACCGGGCTCCAGCACGCGCCGGCCGCCGCCGACCTCGTCGCGGTCGCCCCCCAACTGGCGTACGCGGTGCTGATCGCCGCCGTCCTCGCGGTGCTGGCCTGGAACACCGGTGTACGGCGACTCGGCCCGGCCGACGCCGCGCTGTTCATGAACCTGGTGCCGGTGGTCACGTTCGCGGTGCAGATCCTGCGCGGGTACCGGCCGGTCGCGATCGAGCTGGTGGGTGCCGGGCTGACCATCGCCGCCCTGGTGGCCGCGAACCTGGTCACCCGTACCCGCCCGGCAGCCGTGACCACGACGGCGCCGGAGCCGCTCGCGGTGGTGGACCGGCCCGCCGTGGTGGAGCCGGCCGCGGTGGTCGGACGCTGAGCCGGCCCACAGCGTGGGATCCCGGGGTGGCGCGGCCGTGAGCAGCGCATAGACTCGGCGGCACAACTGAATACCTCATCCAGAGGGGCTGAGGGATACGGCCCGACGACGCCCCGGCAACCACCCGCACGCTCGACGACGAGCGGCAGCGGGCAGGTGCCAATTCCGTCCCCGCCGCACCCGGCGATGCGGGGAAAGATGAGAGGAAATCCTCGACATGACGTCGACGCTTCCCGCCGCCACCGGCATCGACACCACCCTCAGCCCGGCCCGCGCCCTGGTCTGCCGCGCCTGTTCGGCGCGCTACCCGCTGGCCGCCCAGCACGCCTGTTACGAGTGCTTCGGGCCGCTGGAGGTCGACTACGACACCGCCGCGCTCGCCACCGTCACCCGGGAGCAGATCGAGGCCGGTCCGGCGAACATCTGGCGGTACGCGGCGCTGCTGCCGGCCGGTCAGGACCCGGACACCCGGGTCACGCTCGACCCGGGGCTGACCCCGCTGGTCGCCGCCCCGAACCTCGCCGCCGAGCTGGGACTCACCGCGCCGCTGTGGGTCAAGGACGACAGCGCGAACCCCACCCACTCGTTCAAGGACCGGGTCGTCTCGGTGGCGCTGACCGCGGCCCGGCAGCTCGGCTTCACCCGCTATGCCTGCGCCTCCACCGGCAACCTCGCCAACTCCGTCGCCGCACACGCGGCCCGGGCCGGCGTGCCGTCTGTCGTCTTCATCCCCGGCGACCTGGAGCAGGGCAAGGTCGTCACCACCGCTGTCTACGGCGGTGACCTGGTCGCCATCGACGGCTCGTACGACGACGTGAACCGGCTCTGCGGCGAACTGGTGGAGACCGACGAGTTCGAGGACACCGCGTTCGTCAACGTGAACGTGCGGCCCTACTACGCCGAGGGCTCCAAGACGCTCGGCTACGAGGTGGCCGAGCAGCTCGGCTGGCGGATCCCGGCCCAGGTGGTCATCCCGATGGCCAGTGGCGAGCTGCTCACCAAGATCGACAAGGCGTTCGCCGAGCTGGTCGAGATCGGCCTGGTCGAGGCGCCGGCCGGTGGCTGGAAGGTGTTCGGCGCGCAGTCGGCCGGCTGCAACCCGATCGCCACCGCGCTGCACGGCGACACCGACACGATCACGCCGGTCAAGCCGACCGGCATCGCCAAGTCGCTGAACATCGGCGACCCCGCCGCCGGGCTGTACGCGCTGGAGGCGGTGCGCCGTACCGGCGGCTGGATGGACTACGCCGACGACGACGAGATCCGCGCCGGCATCCGGCTGCTCGCCCGTACCACCGGGGTGTTCGCCGAGACGGCGGGCGGCGTGACGGTCGCGGTGTTGCGCAAGCTGGTCGAGTCGGGCCGGCTCGACCCGTCCGCCGAGACGGTCGTGTTCAACACCGGCGAGGGCCTGAAGACGCTCGACGCGGTGGCCGCCCAGGTGGGCCCCACCCACCGCATCAAGCCGTCCCTGCGCGCCGCCCGGGACGCCGGCCTGCTGTCCTGACCCGGAGCCCGGCGCCTCGGCCGGGTGGGGGAGGTGGGGCTCGCCCGGGTGGGGGATCGGGTGAGACCGGTGGGTAACCGGTGATGTGCGGTGAGTGCCAGAAAACCACCCTCAAGGACTTGACGGCAGGAACCGGACGGCGCAAGATGCTTCGTGCGGGAGGGCATCCGCCGGAGACTTTTCAAGTTCTTGCGACCCAACGCCGGAGGCGTTGTGCGGACGTCCCTCCCGACCAACGTCCGAAGAGGCCAGCGGAAAACCGCTGGCCTCTTCGCTGTGTCCGGCGCACCCTGGGTGACATGACGCTGACCGTGACGCCGCTTGATCCCGCCGACCGGCAGACGCTCGACGCGGCGTACCGGATCGCCTGCGCCGCCCAGGCCGTCGACGAGCCGGACCTCCCGCCGATCTGCCGCCGCCGCTTCGAGGCGCTGCTGTCGCACCCGATGCCCGGCATCGAGGGACGCTGGCTCGTCGCCCGCCTGGACGGCCTGCCGGTGGGCTGGCTCCGGTTGCACCTGCACACGATCGAGAACACCGAGAACGCGACAGTCGAACTGACAGTCGACCCGGCGTACCGGAGGCGCGGCATCGGCCGCGTGCTGCACGAGCACGGCGTGCGGCTGCTCCGCGAGCACGGCGGCAAACGCCTGGTCGGCTCGACCACCGCCGCGCTGCCCGGCGAGGAGGACCGGGTCTTCCCCGGCGCTGCGTTCGCCGCCGCCCTGGGCGCCAAGCCGGCGCTGGCCGACGTCCGCCGCCGCCTCGATGTGACCGGGCTCGACCGTGACCGGCTCGCCGCGCTGCTGGCCCAGGCCCGCACCGCGGCCACCGGATACCGGCCGGTGCGGTGGCGCGATCACACCCCCGAGGAGTACGTCGCGGACGTCGCCTACCTCCAGGGCCGGCTGCTGCTCGACGCGCCGATGGGTGAGCTGGACTGGAAGCCGGAGCGGATGGACGCGGCGCGGGTACGCGACGCGGAGCGGGCGCTCGATGCCCGGGGCGTACGCCGGTACAACACCGGCGTGGTGCACGAGGCGACCGGCCGCCTGGTCGGCTGGACCCAGCTCAGCCTGGACGCGAGCAGCGCCGACCACGCCTGGCAGGAGATCACCCTCGTCGACCCCGACCACCGCGGCCGCCGGCTCGGCCTGCTCTGCAAGGCCGGGAACCTGGAGTACGCGCTGACACACGAACCGGCGTTGCGGGCCGTCGACACCTGGAACGCGGTCGCGAACCGGCACATGATCGCGATCAACGAGCAACTGGGCTTCCGCCCGGCCGCCGGTTCCGTCGACTGGCAGTTGACGATCTGAGTTGTGACACGCCCCTACTGATCTGGTGCCTTTCTGTTGCATGATGGCGGGCATGACGGAGACCCCGCACCCCCTGTACGACAGGCACCGCGAGACCCTCGACCGGGCGCTGACCGCGATCGCGGAGCGCGGGTACTGGTCGGCCTACCCCGAGTCACCCAGCCCCCGGGTGTACGGCGAGACCGCCGCCGCCGACGGCAAGGCCGCCTTCGAGGCGTACCTGGGTGGCGACTTCCCGCTCGACCAGGCCGGTGACGGCAGCACGGTCGCCACCGAGGTCAGCCCGTTCGGCGTGGCGCTGGACGTGCGCTACCCGCACGCGGGCGCCGACCAGCTCGTGTCCGCCGCGAGCGCCGCGCTGCCCGCCTGGCGCGACGCCGGCCCGCAGGCCCGGGTGGGCGTCTGCCTGGAGATCCTCGCCCGGCTGCACAAGAACGTCTTCGAGCTGGCCAACGCGGTGCAGTTCACCAGCGGCCAGGCGTTCGTCATGGCGTTCCAGGCCGGAGGCGCGCACGCGCTGGACCGGGCGCTGGAGGCGGTCGCCTACGCGTACGCCGAGATGACCCGCCACCCGGGGACCGCCGGCTGGGAGAAGGCCGCGGGCAAGGGCGACCCGCTCCGGATGACCAAGACGTTCCACGTGGTGCCGCGCGGGGTCGCGCTGGTCATCGGCTGCAACACGTTCCCCACCTGGAACTCGTACCCCGGTCTGTTCGCCTCGCTGGCCACCGGCAACCCGGTAGTGGTGAAGCCGCACCCGCGCGCGGTGCTGCCGCTGGCGATCACCGTGAAGTACGCCCGCGAGGTGCTCGCCGAGGCCGGGTTCGACCCGAACCTGGTGCAGCTCGCGCCCGAGGCGCCCGGCGAGAAGCTCGCCACGACGTTGGCCCTGGACCCGGCCGTGAAGATCGTCGACTTCACCGGCTCCACCGAGTACGGCGACTGGCTGGAGGCGAACGCCCGGCAGGCGGCCGTCTACACCGAGAAGGCCGGCCTGAACACGGTGGTGATCGACTCCACCGACGACTTCGCCGGGCTCTGCCGCAACCTCGGCTTCACGCTGACGCTGTACAGCGGCCAGATGTGCACCACCTCGCAGAACCTGCTGATCCCGCGCGACGGAATCGAGACCGACCAGGGGCACAAGAGCTTCGACGAGGTGGCCGCCGGGATCGCCGGCGCGGTCGCCAAGCTGACCGCCGACCCGGCCCGCGGCGTCGAGCTGACCGGCGCGATCGTCAACGACGGCGTGCTGGAGCGGCTGGACGAGGTCACCAAGGTCGGCGAGCCGGTGCTGGAGTCGCGCGTAGTCGAGCACCCGTCCTTCCCCGGCGCGGTGGTGCGTACGCCGACTGTGGTGAAGCTGGACGCCTCCGACACCGCCACCTACTCGCGGGAGTGGTTCGGGCCGATCTCGTTCGCCATCGCGACCGACTCGACCGAGCACAGCCTGCGCATCCTGCGCGAGACGGTGGGCGAGAAGGGCGCGCTGACCGCGGGCGTCTACTCCACCGACGAGGCCGTGCTGGACGAGGCAGAGAAGGCGGCCATCGACGCCGGGGTGCACCTGTCCTGCAACCTCACCGGCGGGGTGTTCGTCAACCAGTCGGCGGCGTTCTCCGACTTCCACGGCTCCGGCGCGAACGCGGCGGCCAACTCGGCGCTGACCGACGGCGCGTACGTGGCGAACCGGTTCCGCATCGTCCAGAGCCGCCGCCACTCCTGAAAGGAGGGGCCCCTTCTTAACGCCTCCGGTATAGGAGGGGCCCCCTCTTAACAACTGCGTCCGGTCGGCCTCACGCCGGGCGGCGCATCTGGAGTTCGTGCAGGCGGGGGATCCTGGGGTGCGGCACGCGTACGCCGGTGTCCACGAAGCCCAGCTTCTGGTAGGCCCGGTAGGCCCGGTCGTTGCCGACCACTACCTCCATCATCAGCTCGGGCCGTCCGCAGGCGCGCGACCAGGCGGCCACCTCGTCGACGAGCGCGGCGAGCAGACCGCTGCCCCGTCGGGCCGGCGTCACGTAGACCGCGTAGACGAGCGTCAGGCCCGGCTCGTCCGGCGCGGCGGTGCCACCGGCGTGGCCGACCAGCCGGCCGCCCGGGTCGGCCACGAACTGGGCGGTGTGGTCGCCCCGGGAGACGGCCGCGACCCGGGCCGCGAACTCCGCGTGCGGCCGGGCGGCGGCCTCGGCCACCGTCTCCAGGAAGGCCAGTGGGGAGTCGGCCAGCATCTCCAGCCGCAGCGCCCGCATCCGGGCGGCGTCGGTCGGCCGGACCCGGCGAACGGTGGTCGTGGTGGGCGCGCTGGTCATGCCGCATGCATACCGGACGGGCCGGCGCAGGCGCGTGACCGGGGCCGGGTACCGCCCGGAATATGCCCGATTTGTGGTCGTGCGCCGTCGTCACGCCTCGTGTAGCGTGCGATTTCGGTCACCGAATTCAGTGGTCGTCGCCGATCGCTGAACCGGTGTGCTACCGGTGCCGGTCCGCCGGTTTCCGGGTGTTGGAACGCCGCGCAGAGTGAGGAAGTGCACCGTGGCACAGGGCACCGTGAAGTGGTTCAACGCCGAAAAGGGCTACGGCTTCATCGCCGTCGACGGCGGGCAGGACGTCTTCGTCCACTTCTCCGCGATCGAGATGGACGGTTACAAGGCGCTGGACGACGGCCAGCGGGTCGAGTTCGAGATCGCGCAGGGGCAGAAGGGTCCGCAGGCCGAGCGGGTCCGCGTCATCGCCTGACCTCCGCCCGCCGGGCGGTTCCGCAGCCGGGTCCACCGACCGGGGGGCTGCGCTGTGAGCGTGCACCATGGAAGATCATGAGCCGTTCCAGCCGTAGCCGCTGAGGAGGGCCCATGTCCGATCTGCCTCCGCCGGGTTCCACCGAACCGGTGTCGCCGACGCCGTCCGGCTCTCCGGCCGACCCGACCGCGCCTCCGCCTCCGGCCACCGATCCGGCGTCGTCGGGGAGCGCCGGGCCGTCCGTGCCCGCTCCCGGCCCGGCGCCCGCCGATCCCTGGGCCGACCAGACCGGCTATGGCCCGAGCATTCCGCATCAACCCGGGTACGACGCGCAGCCCGCCCACCCGAACCCGTCCGGCCCGGCCACTCCCGCCGACCCGGCCACCCCGCCCGGTGGGGGCGACCCGGCCGGCTGGACCGCGCCGGGTGCCGCCCCGCCCCCCAGCTACCCCACGCCGCCGGGCTACCCCACGCCGCCGGGCTACCCCACGATGCCGGGCTACCCGGCTGGTCCTCCCCAGGCGGGCTGGCCCGGGTACCCGGCTCATCCGATGCCGGGCGCCGCCTACCCGGTGGCCGCCGGCCCCGGTGCGTACGCCGGCTGGTTTCCCGGCATCGACCCGCAGGACCCGCTCGTCAACCCGCCGCACGCGGGCATCGGCCCATGGTTCGCCCGTTGCTGGGGGGCGCTGCGGCGCGGTTGGCGGCAGCTCCTGCCGATCGTGCTGCTCACCCAGGTCCCCCCGGCGATGGTGATCGGCGTCCTCACGCTCGTCCTCAGCCCCGACGGGCAGATGGCGACCGCGCCGGACGGGTCGCCGGTGCTGCCGGAGAACTTCTGGGCGCAGACGCTCGGCTTCTACGGCGCGATCCTGTTCGCCGGGCTGATCTTCGGCGCGCTCCAGGCGATGGGCTGGGCGGCGGGCACCTGGGTGATCGCCCGGCAGGCGGCCGGTCAGCCGGCCGGGCTCGGCGCCGCCTTCCGGTACGGGCTGAGCCGAGCCCTCGGCCTCTGGGGCTGGACCATCGTGGTGTCGCTGCTGGTCACGCTCGGCGCCTGCTTCTGCCTGCTGCCCGGCCTCTACGCCGCGCTCGCGCTCGCCCTGTTCGGTCCGGTCTACCTGTTCGAGCGGCGGGATCCGGTCGGGCGGTCGTGGCGGATGTTCCACAGCCGGTTCGGCATGGTGCTGGGCCGGGTCGCGCTGGTGGTGGCGGCGTTGGTCGTGTCGACGCTGCTGGACGTCGTGCTGAGCGGGATCAGCGGGGCGCTCTTCGGGCTCGAGCCGATGGGCGCCGTGGGCACCGCGATCGGCGCGGTGACGCTTACCGTTCTCAGCGCCGTGGTGGCGGCTCCGGCCTACCTGGCGCAGCAGGTGGGGCTGGTGGTCACGTACGCCGAGCAGCGGGCCCAGGAGGGCCCGGTGACCGCGGCTCAGCTGGCGGCGGAACTCGGCTGAGCGGGGCGGTCGTGCTTGCACTCGGCTAGGGAGAGTGCTAAACAAGTCATTGGCACTCGCATACGGTGAGTGCCAGAAGGTCGGGGCGGTAGGGCCACGGCCGCACCGGTGTCCCAGGTGGCGCCGGAGCGGTACGGGGCCGGTCGTCGCGGGCTGTCCGGCCCGACCGAGGAGACGTCGTCGTCGCCAGGTGGCGACGTCCCCAAGGTGCGTACACCAGACGGCCCATCCGGGCATCCCGGGTGGCCCGTGAGTGTCCAGGAGGACAACGCCGTATGGCCAAGATGATCGCGTTCGACGAAGAGGCGCGCCGCGGCCTCGAGCGGGGCATGAACCAGCTCGCCGACGCCGTGAAGGTGACGCTCGGCCCCAAGGGCCGCAACGTCGTGCTCGAGAAGAAGTGGGGTGCCCCCACCATCACCAACGATGGTGTGAGCATCGCCAAGGAGATCGAGCTCGAGGACCCGTACGAGAAGATCGGCGCCGAGCTGGTCAAGGAGGTCGCGAAGAAGACCGACGACGTCGCCGGTGACGGCACGACGACGGCGACCGTCCTGGCCCAGGCCCTGGTTCGTGAGGGTCTGCGCAACGTGGCCGCCGGCGCCAACCCGATGGCCCTGAAGCGGGGCATCGAGGCCGCCGTGGCCAACGTCTCGGAGGAGCTGCTCAAGCTCGCCAAGGACGTGGAGACCAAGGAGCAGATCGCCTCCACCGCCTCCATCTCCGCCGCCGACCCCAGCGTCGGCGAGATCATCGCCGAGGCGATGGACAAGGTGGGCAAGGAAGGTGTCATCACCGTCGAGGAGAGCAACACCTTCGGCCTGGAGCTCGAGCTCACCGAGGGCATGCGCTTCGACAAGGGCTACATCTCCGCCTACTTCATGACCGACCCGGAGCGTATGGAGGCCGTCTTCGACGACCCGTACATCCTGATCGTCAACAGCAAGATCTCGTCGGTGAAGGACCTGCTCCCGATCCTGGAGAAGGTCATGCAGTCGGGCAAGCCGCTGCTGATCATCGCCGAGGACCTGGAGGGCGAGGCCCTGGCCACCCTGGTGGTCAACAAGGTCCGTGGCACCTTCAAGTCGGTCGCCGTCAAGGCGCCGGGCTTCGGTGACCGCCGCAAGGCCATGCTGACCGACATCGCCATCCTCACCGGTGGCCAGGTCATCAGCGAGGAGGTCGGCCTCAAGCTGGACGCGACCGGCCTCGAGATGCTGGGCCGCGCCCGCAAGGTCGTGGTGACCAAGGACGAGACCACCATCGTCGACGGCGCCGGCGACGCCGAGCAGATCCAGGGCCGGGTGAACCAGATCCGGGCCGAGATCGACAAGAGCGACTCCGACTACGACCGGGAGAAGCTGCAGGAGCGTCTGGCCAAGCTGGCCGGCGGTGTTGCGGTGATCAAGGTCGGCGCGGCCACCGAGGTCGAGCTGAAGGAGCGCAAGCACCGCATCGAGGACGCCGTCCGCAACGCGAAGGCCGCCGTCGAGGAGGGCATCGTCCCGGGTGGTGGCGTCGCGCTGGTGCAGGCCGGCAAGACCGCCTTCGACAAGCTGGACCTGGCCGGCGACGAGGCGACCGGCGCGCAGATCGTCAAGATCGCGCTGGACGCCCCGCTGCGGCAGATCGCCGTCAACGCCGGTATGGAGGGTGGCGTCGTCGTCGAGCGGGTTCGCAACCTCGACCCGGGTCACGGCCTCAACGCCGCGACCGGCGAGTACGTGGACCTGCTGGCCGCGGGCATCATCGACCCGGCCAAGGTGACCCGTTCCGCGCTGCAGAACGCCGCGTCGATCGCCGCGCTGTTCCTCACCACCGAGGCCGTCGTGGCGGACAAGCCGGAGAAGACCCCGGCCGCTCCGGCGGGCCCGGGTGGCGGGGAGATGGACTTCTGAGTCCAGCTCCACCCAGTACGCCGAAAGGGGCGGGCCGCGTCAGCGGTCCGCCCCTTTCCGTGTGCGTGTCAGGTGGGCAGCGGGCGCTGGTTGCGTCGCTTGTGCGTCCGGTCGTACGGCGGCAGCCGCCGCGGCTCGTCCACCGGCTGCCGTTGCTCCTCCACCGGTGGCCGGTCCGCGCCGGTCAGCTCGGCGAGCTGCTCGGCGTCACCGATGTCGAGCCGGTCGAACGGGAGCTGGCCGGGAAGCTCGTCGTACGGTTCCTCGGCCCGTTCGTCATTCGTGGTCATGCACCGCCTCCTCTGCCCCCGACCGTAGAGCCCGGTCGATGACGAAGGAGGTCGAATGGCGCTATTAGCGTCTATGCCCCTTTGATGGCTTTCCGGTAGAGGAAGAACACCCGTTCGATCCGGGCCCCCGCCGCGTTCGAGTAGAACGGCACCGGCCCCACCCAGCCGATCTGCGCCGCGCCGATCCCGGCCGCCGCCTGGTCACGCAGGCAGCGGCGCAGCAGCACACCACCGATCCCGGAGCCCTCCGCCGCCGGCGCGGTGCCCATCGGCCCGAACCAGCTCGGCCGGGCCGACCCGTAGGCGGCGAAACCGAGGATCTCACCGTCCCGCTCGGCCAGGTGCACGCCCGCGTCCGGCCGCCCCACCGAACCGGCCAGCTCACCGTCCCAGGTGCCGCCGAACGTGGACCTGGCGAACGCGGCGAGCGCCGGCAGGTCGTCCGGGGTGGCCCGGCGTACCGTCACGCCCCGCCCGGCCAGCCGCCGCTCGGCGGCCTCGGTGGGACGCAGCGCCACCGACCCCTCGGACAGGTCGGCGGTCATGTTCCAGGCGGTCCGGTCCTGCCGGTAGCCGAGCCGCTGCGCGGCGCAGACCGCCGGGGTGTAGCGCACGTCGACCCCGGGCCAGGCGTAGTGCGGCGGGTTGCCGGCGAGCAGCACCTCGGCCGCGCCGAGCGCGCCGAGCCGGCTCTCCGCCTCGGCCAGCAGCGCCCCGCCCACACCCTGGCGGCGCTCCGGCGGGGCGACCGCGATCAGGTCGACGTGGCCGAGCCGCGGATCGGCTGCCGACAGCGACCCGACGAGCACCCCGATCAACGCGCCGTCGCGTACCGCGCCGAGCCGCAGCACCGGGCGGTCGGCCCCGGCGCGTTCCGCCACGGTGACCACCACCCCGGACGCCTCGACCGCGTCCTCCGGCAGGTCGAGCGACACGCGGCACAGCTCGACCACCTCGGGCAGCCGGTCCCGGCCCAGCTCGATGATCTCCACGTCCATGGACGCCGACAGTAGGGCATCGGCAGGCCAATGGACAGGGTTGTTAACCGGTGGCGGCCGCCCGGGCCGCGCGCACCGCCGCGTACGCGTCGACCAGCCCGGCGCCGGAGACGTCCCGCGGTCCGCCGCAGGCCTCGGCGGGCCGCGGGACCGGCTGCGCGGTGTCGCGCAGGATGGCCCGGGTCCGTTCCAGGTCCCCGACCAGCGCGGGGTTCGCCGACCACATCAGCGCCACCACGCCCGCCACCTGCGGCGTGGCCATCGAGGTGCCGTCCAGCGTCGCGTACCCGCCGCCGGGCATCGCGGAGAGCACAGCCGCGCCCGGGGCGACCAGGTCCGGCTTGGCCACGCCGTCCGGCGCGGGACCACGGCTGGAGAAGTCGGTGACGCGGCGCTGCCGGTCCACCGCCCCGACGGTCAGCACGTCCGGGTACGGCGCCGGCGGGTCCACGATCGAGCCGCAGGACGGGCCGGTGTTGCCTGCGGCGGCCACCACCAGGATGCCGGCCGCGGTCAGCGCCGCGGTCGCCGGGCGCAGCGCCCCCGGATCGCAGCCCTCCAGCGGCGGGCAGCCCCACGAGTTGGTGAGCACGTCCGGGGCGCGCGCCGGACGGCCGTCGGTCAGCGGGTTCCCGCCCGGCGGGAACGGGGCCAGCATGAACTGGAGACAGTCGAGGTAGCGGGCCGGGCTGCCCAGGTTGCGGTCCAGGTTGACGCAGCCGACCCAGCTCGCGCCGGGCGCCACGCCGATGCCGTCCCGGCCCACCGCGCTGCCCAGCGTGTGGGTGCCGTGGCCACCCCGGTCGGCCGGGGCGCGGCGGTCCTCCCACGGGTCGTACCAGGAGTCGTCGCCGCCCCGGAAGCCGCCGGCGAGCGCCGGGTGCCGGCCGTCCACTCCGGAGTCGGAGCTGCCCACCACCACGCCGGAGCCGGTGACGCCCAGCTCCGACCAGACCCGGTCCGCCCCGATCAGCGAGATGTTCCAGGCCGGTCCGGTCGGCGCCGGGGCGTCGCCGCGCGCCGTCGGGGCGAGCGCGGGCAGCGGACGCAGCCGCTGGCTGACCAGCACCCGGGCCACCTCGGGCCGGCCGGACAGCCAGGCCCGCACCGCCGGGCCGCCGTCCGTCTCGATCGCGTTGACCAGGTAGTACGGCGTCGGCTTCAGCCGCATGTCGGTCAGCGTGCGGCGCAGGTCGCCCTGGGTGCGGTCGGCGGTGGCGACCAGCCGCCGGTAGACCTCGGTCGCCCGGGCGTCCCGCCCGGCCCGTCCCGGCGTCCCGGCCGGCAACCCGGTCAGGTCGGCCTGCTCGCGCAGCACCACGAGCAGCCGCTCGCCGTGCAGACCCGGCTGGCCGGGGACCACGTACACCACGGCGACGGCGACGAGCAGCGCGGCGGCGGCGAGCGCGGCCGGACCGCGCCGGGGCGCGCGGGCGCGGGACCGGGCGAGCAGCACGCCGTACCCGAGGGCGAGCAGGACCGCGACGGCGAACGCGACGCCGGTGCCCACGGCGACCCAGAACGGCGTGTCCCGGGTGGTGGCGAGCAGGAGGGTGATCTCCTCCGGGTCGGTGAACGCCAGCGGCCCCAGCAACGCCAGCCCGATCAGCCAGCGCACCGGCGCCGGTCCGGCCGGGCGGCCCGACTGCCGGGCCGCCGCCTCCAGCGCGGCCAGCACGAAACCGAGCGGCGGCAGCAGGAACAGCGCCGGCAGTTGTACGCCGGACTGCCCGGCGGCGGCCGCGAGCGGCGTCAACGCGACGCCCGCGACCAGGCCGCCGACCAGCACCAACCGGGCCGGACCCGGCCCGAACGCGGCCCAGAACCGGGCGCCGAGCAGCGCCCCGGCGAGCGTGCCGAGCGCGGCGGCGGCCAACCCGGCGAGCACCGTCTCCAGCGCCCCGCCCAGCGCGCCCACCCACGCCCAGGGCAGCAGCGACGCCAGCCCGGCCGCGACCGCCAGCAGCGACACCGTCCCGAAGCGGCCCTCCGGGACCGCGTCCACGGCGACGGGCGGACGCACGCGGGCCAGCCGGGCGGCGACGAACGCGAGCACCGCGGCGGTCACCGCCAGCGCGGCCAGGTACGCCTCGTGGTGCACCGGCGGCACCGTCCGCAGCAGCGTCGTCGCGCCCAGCGCGACCACGGCGGCGGTCCAGGCGCGGCCGGTCGCCCGCAGCGCGGGGGAGCGGGGCGCCAGCGCCAGCGCCAGCGAGGGCGCCCCGGCCAGCAGCACGGTGACCACCGCCACCACCGGCCAGACCGCCACCGCCCGGTCCAGGCCCATGACCAGCATGACCTGCTCGACGAGCCAGCCGCCGACCTGACCCGGAACGGTCACCAGCACGACCCAGAACCCGGTGAGCACGGCCGCGACGACCGGCCACGGCCCGGTCTCACGCGGTGGCGGCGGCGGTACGGGCGCGAACGGCGGGCCGGTCAGCATGGTCATCACGGTACGGCCGGGCCGTGTCGCCGCGCGCCCCGGACGGTTACCGTGGACGGGTGCGCGACCCCAACGTGTCCCGATCCGTGGCCGGCCAGCTCTCCGCCGAGCGCCGCGCCGACGACCTGCGCCGCCTTCGGGCCGAGCGGTTCGACGTCCTGGTCATCGGCGGCGGGGTGACCGGAGCGGGCGCCGCGCTCGACGCCGCGTCCCGCGGGCTGAAGGTCGCCCTGGTGGAGGCGCGCGACTACGCCGCCGGCACCTCCAGCCGGTCCAGCAAGCTGATCCACGGCGGCCTGCGCTACCTGGAGCAGCTGGAGTTCCACCTGGTCCACGAGGCGCTGACCGAACGCGGACTGCTCGCCACCCGGCTCGCCCCGCACCTGGTCCGTCCGGTGCCGATCCTGGTTCCGCTGCCCGCCGAGGGCGGCGCGCGGGACCTGCCCCGGCGGTTCTTCCGCCGCTCCTACTACGGGCTCGGCGTGGCCGCGTACGACGCGTTCGCCGGGGTGTTCGGCGGCGGGCGGGGGATGCCGCTGCACCGGCACCTGAGCCGCGAGGGCACGCGCCGGATCTTCCCGAGCCTGCGTCCGGACAAGCTGGCCGGCGCGATCCGCTACTACGACGGTCAGGTCGACGACGCCCGTCTCGTGGTGACGCTGGCGCGTACCGCGGCGAGCCTCGGCGCGACGGTGGTGACCAGCGCCCGCGCGGTCGGCCTGACCCGCCAGGCCCGCGAGGTCACCGGCGTGCGGGTACGCGACCTGGAGGCGCCGGCCGGCTCGCCGGACGCCGAGTTCGAGGTACGCGCGCGCACCGTGATCGCCGCCACCGGCGTGTGGAGCGACGACATGTCGCGGATGCTCAACGACGTCGGGCTCCGCCCGAAGCTGCGGGTCCGGGCCTCCAAGGGAGTGCACCTGGTGGTGCCCCGATCGGCGATCGTCGGCGAGACCGGCCTGATCCTGCGTACCGCCACGAGCGTGCTCTTCGTGATCCCCTGGGGCGGGCACTGGATCATCGGCACCACCGACACGGACTGGCAACTCGACAGGTCCCACCCGGCTGCGACCGCCAGCGACATCGAATACCTGCTCTCCCAGGTCAACACGGTGCTGGACCGGCCGCTGACCACCGCCGACATCGAGGGCGTCTACGCCGGGCTGCGCCCGCTGCTGGCCGGCGAGGCGGACTCCACCTCGAAGCTGTCCCGCGAGCACGCCGTGGTGGAGCCGATGCTCGGCCTGCTGCTGGTGGCCGGCGGCAAGTACACCACCTACCGGGTGATGGCGTCGGACGTGGTCGACCGCGCGATGCACCGGCTCGGCCGGACCCGCCCCTCGCGTACCGCCGACCTGCCGCTGCTGGGCGCCGACGGCTACGCGGCCCTGTGGCGGGACCGGGCCGACCTGGCCCGCCGGCACGGAGTCGCGGTCGGCGTGGTCGAGCACCTGCTGGAGCGGTACGGCAACCTCACGCTGGACCTGCTCGCGCTGGTCGACGCCGATCCGCTGCTCGGTTCGCCGCTGGCCGGCGCGCCGGAATACCTGGCCGCCGAGGTGACGTACGCCGCCCGCGCCGAGGGCGCGCTGCACCTGGAGGACGTGCTCACCCGGCGTACCCGGATCTCGATCGAGACCAGCCACCGCGGTCTGGAGTCGGCGGAGCACGCCGCGGAGCTGATGGGCGCGGTGCTCGGCTGGGACGCGGCGACCCGGGACCGGGAGGTGGCCCACTACCGGGCGCGGGTGCTGGCCGAGCGGGAGTCGCAGCTCATGACGGACGACATCGCCGCCGACGCGGCCCGCCTCGGCGCGCCCGATGTGCGTGGTTTCGCAGCAGACCGAGGGACCGACGGCCCGGGCGTTGAACTTCCGGCCTCCCCCAGGTAGGGGATCCCCACCCCGGGCCGCTCGGCCGCTAGTGCGCGCTACCTACGGAAGTGTAGGTTTCCCCGCGTGGTCCGCCCATCATGGTCGTCGCGCGTCCCCGCCCTGTCCGCTGCCGTCCTGCTGGCGACCGCTCTGACCGGATGCGCCTTCGGCCGGGCCGAAGGCGCCACCGCGCCCGGAGCAGCGGGAACAGCCAGCCCCACCCCGGCCGGCAAGCGCGTCTCCCTGGTGCAGAAGCTCGGCGACGAGGGCCCGATCCGCCACCTCGACGTGGACCCGTCCGGCCGCTGGCAGTGCCGCGACTGCGCCGGTGACGGCGTGGACGCCACCGGCACGCTGAGCCCCGAGCAGAGCCGGCGGCTCCAGCGGATGCTCGCCGACCCGGCGCTGGCGAAGGAGACCGACGAGGCCCGCGGCTACAAGCAGGGCTGCATCGGCGTGCTGACCTCGACGTTGCTCGTCCCGCCCGGCCTGACCGTCACCATCCAGGACTGCCCGGGCGAGCCGAAGCCGAAGGTGGCCTACGACGTGCTGCTGCTCGTCACCCAGGCCACGCCCGCCGAGGACAAGGGTTAGAACACCTTGCCGGGGTTGAGCAGCCCGGCCGGGTCCAGCGCCCCCTTGATCGCCTGGTGCACCCGTACGCCCACCGGGCCGATCTCGCGGGCCAGCCAGTCCCGCTTGAGCAGCCCCACGCCGTGCTCCCCGGTGCAGGTGCCGCCCAGTTCCAGCCCGAGCGCCATGATCTCGTCGAAGGCCCGCCGCCCCCGGGCCAGGCTGTCCGGGTCGGCCCGGTCGACCACGATGTTCGGGTGCATGTTGCCGTCGCCCGCGTGACCGACCACGCCGATCGGCACCCGGCACGCCTCGGCGATCCGGGCCACCCCGTCCAGCAGTTCCGCCAGCCGGGCGCGCGGCACCGCCACGTCGTCGATGACCAGGCCACCGTTGCCGCCGGGGTAGGTCTGCGCCGCGAACCGCTCCATCGCCGGGTGGGCCAGCCGCCGGGCCTGCAGCAGCGCCGCCGCCTCGGTCGCGTCGCCGGCCGCGTAGACCTCGTCGGCGCCCGCCGCCGTGCACACCTCGGCCAGCCGGGCCAGGTCGTCGGCGGCCCGGGCGCCGGTGTCCACCGCTGCCAGCAGCAGCGCCTCGGCATCAGTGCGCAGACCCATCGGCCGGTACGCCTCGATCGCCCGCAGATGGGTCCGGTCCAGCAGTTCCAGCAGGCTCGGGGTGAGCCCCCGCCCGGCGATCCCGGCGACCGCACCGCCGGCGGTGGCCACCGTGGGGAAGACCGCGACCAGGGTCAGTGACTGCTCCGGGGCCGGACGCAACGCCACTGTCACCTCGGTGATCACGCCGAGCGTGCCCTCCGAACCGACGAAGAGCCGGGTCAGGTCGTACCCGGCGACCCCCTTCGCGGTACGCCGCCCGGTGCGCAGCACCTCGCCGGAGGCGAGCACCACCTCCAGGCCCAGCACGTACTCGCCGGTCACGCCGTACTTCACGCAGCACATGCCGCCGGCGTTGGTGGCCACGTTGCCGCCGACGGTGGACGACTCCCACGAGCCGGGATCCGGCGGATACCAGAGGCCGTGCTCCCGCACCGCGCGGGCGAGCGCCGCGTTGACCACGCCGGGCTGCACCACGGCGATCCGGCCGACCGGGTCGATCTCGCGGACCCGGTTCATCGCCACGGTGCTCACCACCACCGCGCCGTCCACCGCGTTCGCCGCGCCGGCCAGCCCGGTCCGCGCGCCCTGCGGCACCACCGGTACGCCGTGCCGCCCCGCCGCGCGGACCACCGCCACCACGCCCTCGGTGTCACGGGGGCGGACCACCACCAGCGGGACGCCCGAGTCGCACAGGTCTGCCTCGTCGCGGGCGTGCCCGGCCAGCAGGTCCGGGTCGGTCAGCACGGCGGCGTCGCCGAGCGCGCCCCGCAGGTCGTCGAGGAGGGGATGGGCGGCCATGCCGGGAAGGCTACCGGCGTACCGTCTGTTGCCGTGCTCTACCTGGACCCGCCCGCCGTGCCCTGGCGCGGCCGGCTCTGGTCGCACCTGATCAGCGACGTCTCGTACGCCGAGCTGCACGCGTTCGCGGAGATGCTCGGCGCGCCCCGGCGCGGCTTCGACCGGGACCACTACGACGTGCCCGCCGAACGGTTCCGGGCGGCGGTGTGGCTGGGCGCGACTGTCGTGCCCTCGCGGGAGATCGTCCGGCTGCTGCGGGACACCGGCCTGCGCCGTCCGAAGCACCGCTTCTCAGGCCAGCGCGGCCAGCTCCCGGGACAGGTTGGCCCGGGCGCGGGACTCCCAGCGGGCGTGCGGCTCGGGTAGCCGGTACAGCGCCGGCAGCGCGAGCAGGTGCCGCAGCGCCGCCGACCGGCCGGCGCGGAAGTCCGGGTCGGGCACGTGCGCGTACTCGGCGCGGATCGCGGCGGCGTACCTGTCGTAGCGCTCCGCCGGGGCCGCCAGCACCGCCAGGTCCGCGTCGCAGAGCAGCGCGCCGTCCGGGTCGTCCGGCCCGACCGCGTGACCGGCGGTGAGCAGCACCAGGCGGCGTACCCCGGTCACCGTCGCGGCCGGGACCCCGGCGGCGGCCAGCAGCTCGCCGCCGAGGTCGGCGCTGGCCCGCTCGTTGGCGTCACCCGCCGCGCGCGGGTCGTAGACCGCGTCGTGGCACCACGCCGCGAGCCGGACCAGGTCGGGGTCGCGGGCCAGCCCGGCGTACGCGTCGACCACGTCGAGCACCGCCCGCAGGTGCGCCTCGTCGTGGTAGCGCCGGTGCGGCTCCCGCCAGCCCGCCAGCAGCCGGGCGCCGGCCCGCTCGACAGCCGCCGGATCGGTCGCGCCCGCCGCCCGCGCCGTCTCCCGCCACCGTGCCGTCAGGTCGTCCATCGGATGCAGTCTGCCCCCTTCGGCCCGGGTAGAGGGATTCAGCCGGGGCGGTACGGGTAGTACCGGCCATGGCCCGGGACGGACGACTGCAGTTCTTGCGTCGCGGAAAGCTGCGTGAGGGGCGGGCCGACCGCGACGGGCAGCGGATCGCCTCCGCGATGGAGGAGCTGCGGCACCGGGGCAAGGCGACCCTGCACGACCGGCTGCACCGGGTCCGGACCGCGTTCGGCCTGGCGGTGCAGGCCGGGCTCGCCGCCGGCCTGGCGTACCTGATCTCGCACCGGCTGCTGAAGAACCCGCAGCCGGTCTTCGCGCCGATCTCCGCCGTCGGCACGCTCGCCGCCTCGGTGGGGCAGCGGTTCCGGCGTACGGTCGAGCTGATCGCCGGCGTGGCCGTCGGCGTGCTGGTCGGCGACGCGCTCATCTACTTCGTCGGCACCGGCGCCTGGCAGCTCGCGCTCGTGGTGACCTCGGCGATCCTGCTGAGCATCTTCGCCGGGGCGAGTGTGGCGATCGTGATCCAGGCCGCGGCCACCGCGGTGCTGATCGTGACGCTCAGCCCGTCCACCGAGAACCTGGAATTCCCCCGCTTCATCGACGCGTTACTCGGTGGCGGCATCGCGCTGCTCGTCACCGCCATCCTGCTGCCGCTCAACCCGCTACGGGTGATCAACCGGGCCGCCCGGCCCGCGCTGGACCTCCTCGCCGACCAGCTCGACGCCTGCGCCGAGGCGCTTCGCAACCAGGACCGGGAGGCGGCCCAGCGCGCGCTGTTCCGGCTGCGGGAGAACAAGGAGGAACTGGCCGCCCTCTCCGAGGCGATCGAGGGTGCCAAGGAGACCAGCACGCTGTCCCCGGCCCGCTGGCACCGGCGCGGCGAGCTGACCCACTACGCGGAGGCGGCCGACCCGATCGACCGGGCCATGCGCAACACCGGCACGCTGATCCGCCGCGCGGTCACCATGATCGAGGACGACGAACCGGCCCCCGAGCCGATGCCGGACGCGATCGGTCATCTGGCCGAGTCGGTGCGCCTGCTCCGGCACGAGTTCGCCGCCGGGCAGGAGCCGGAGCAGGCCCGGGAACGGTCGCTGCGCGCGGTGAGCGAGGCCGGCCGGGCGTACGCCGAGGGGGTCGGCTTCTCCGGCAGCGTGGTGATCGCGCAGGTGCGTACCACGGCGAGCGACCTGATGGTGGCCTCCGGGATCGAGCAGGAGGAGGCGAACCGCCTGGTCCGGCAGGCGTTCGGCGAGAAGGAGCACCGCACCGGCCC